>CACYDC010000254.1 GCA_902773025.1 uncultured Ruminococcus sp. | reverse complement strand
GACAGCGAAGAAAAAGCAGAGGAACACTACTCAAAGTACGAAATGGTATCTATCCGCATTGCTGACGAGTGGGAAATTGACAATTACAGAAGCAGAGGTTGTCCGGTTGTTGAGCTTTGAGCCGACAATCAATGGCGTAACAAGTGGGACTTCAAGTCCCAGACGATGAAGCTGCTCTAACGGCTATACGGGAAGAAAGGACAGCAAAATGAAAGTAAAACAGGTTGCAGAAAAAATGCTTGATAAAAACAGCAAGGAAAGAAAAATTGCTGAAAAGATGTTCAGAATAAAGTTTGAAGAAATGACATCGGAACAAAGAATATTGGCAGCAGAATGTATTTCAGCGTTTAACATACAGATCTGAGTAATAAATTACTACTTTGACAAATGAGAAAAAATTAGGAAATATTGATTAAAGCTGATTTTATGTTCTTCATGCTTGCATAATAAGGTTACCTATTTTTATATTGCTATGCTTTTTAGGATTTTTGAATGAGTTAAATTTCCATGAACAAGTATTTATTAGATTGCATAAATAGTGATAATATTTCTATAATGAAATATTAAAATGAAGATATGTAACTAACTCTAATTCTTTTCAAAAATATTAACAGATGTACATTGTAATATATGAATGTGATAAATATACAGTTTTTCATCATTTGTTTGCTCATTAGCAAAGTGTTCACAAAGCCTTGCTATGCTTTTACAAAAAACTTGACAAGTCTCTTTTGTTATGGTAAAATCTTGATAGTTATCTGTAGGTGTATAAGAGCAAATTAGCATTTCTTGAAAGAAAGAATTGAGTAATTTTGCTAATCAATTATTATATTGTTTGTTAAAAATTTTAGTTGGATAAAGGTGAATAAAAATGCAGGAAAGACAGAATATTCAGAATACTCAAGAAACCGATAGTACAGATTATCGTCAAATACGTCTTGACAAACTTAACACTATGAAGGCAGAGGGGAATAATCCATTTTCTCTTACAAGTTATTATGTTACTCACACAAATTCTGGTTTACGAGTTCTTTTTGAAACAGAAGAAGCAAATGTTAGAAAAATTGCTGGTGATGATGAAGAAAAAGTTAATATTGGTATGGCTGCCATTGCAGAAACAACAGTTCGCATCGCCGGAAGGATTATGAGTTGGAGACGAATGGGAAAAGCACATTTTATCGACATACGTGATCACTCTGACAGAATGCAAGTCTATGTTCGTATGAACGATATTGGTAAAGAGGAATTTGAAGCATTCCGCAAATGGGATATTGGAGATATCATTGGTGTCGAGGGTTTTCTTTTTCGTACAAAAATGGGTGAAATTTCTGTTCATGCAAAGAAAGTAACTCTTCTTTGCAAGTCATTGTTGCCACTACCTGAAAAGTGGCATGGAATCAAAGATCAGGATATGCGTTATCGTCAACGTTATCTTGACTTAATTTGCAATCCTCAAGTTAAAGATACATTTATTAAACGTAGTAGAATTATGAGAGAGATAAGGAGCTATTTAGATAATTTAGGCTATGTAGAAGTGGATACACCTGTTCTCCTTCCTATTGAAATAGGAGCTGCTGCAAAGCCATTTGTAACTCACCATAACACCTTGGATATGGATATGTATTTGCGTATCGAGACAGAATTAAATTTAAAACGATTAATTGTAGGCGGATTTGATCGTGTTTATGAGGTTGGAAGAATCTTCCGAAATGAGGGGATGGATACATCACACAATCCAGAGTTTACTTCCGTTGAAATGTATCAGGCATATACTGACTATCTTGGTATGATGGATTTAATTGAGAATATGTATCGTACAATTGCCATAAATGTTTGTGGTTCTGATACAATTATTTATCAAGGAACAGAAATAGCAATTGGTAAGCCGTGGGAACGCTTGACTATGGTTGATGCAGTTAAAAAATATGCTGGTGTGGATTATTACGATTGGAAAACTGATGAAGATGCCAGAAAGTGTGCAATAGCACATAATATTGAAGTTGAAGAAGGAAAAAATGCAACTAAAGGTCATGTACTTATCGCATTTTTTGATGAGTTTGTTGAAAAAAAGCTAATACAGCCAACAATAATATATGATTATCCTGTAGAAAATTCTCCACTTGCAAAAAGAAAACCGAATGATCCTGCATTTACGGAACGCTTCGAGTACTTTATATACGCACGTGAGATGGGAAATGCATTCTCCGAACTGAATGATCCAATTGACCAAAAAGAACGTTTCGAAAAGCAAGTTGAAGCTAAGCGTGCTACTGGAAATACAAATTGCCAAGTGGACTATGATTACGTTACAGCTTTGGAGTATGGTATGCCTCCTACTGGAGGATTAGGTTTTGGTGTCGATAGACTTGTTATGCTGCTGACCGACAGTGCGTCTATTCGTGATGTACTTCTGTTCCCGACAATGAAAAGTTTGGATAAATAAACTCAGTATTCATGCGGGTTTCAGGCTATCAGACATAGGATTTGCGACCAGATTGCGACCAAATAAAGAGAACAAGCAAAGAAAATCAGGGCTTCCAGTGAATGGGAGTCCTGATTTGCTATATTATTTATTCTTCTTTTTCTTCTTGGAATGAAGAACTCCGGCTGTCACAGCAATTGCGGCACCAACTCCGACAACAGCAGCTCCGGCTGATGCACCATCATCAGAAGCGGCAGAACTTTCCATTGAAGTAT
>CACYDC010000253.1 GCA_902773025.1 uncultured Ruminococcus sp. | reverse complement strand
GTATAATGATATTTTTGTAAAAGACGTATAATGATATTTTTGTAAAAGATGTAATATACTATTCTTCAATAAGGCTAAAGAAAAACCGGGCGCAGGGAGGTTTCTTCCTGCCGGGGTCCGGGAGAGTATTTCCGATAAATCTATTGGGTAAAGTGAGAATAGTAAATGGCATGAATACAAAGAAAGAAGGAGAGGCTTTTTATGATGTTATGCAGTAAATGTAATAAAAGACCGGCGGTAGTATTTATATCAAACTCCGCAGATGCTTCAAATACAACAGGATATTGTCTGGTATGCGCAAGAGAAATGGGGATAAAGCCTGTAACGGATATTATGGAGAAAATGGGTATATCAGAAGAAGATCTTGCTTCGATACAGGAACAAATGGATGACCTTGCAGAATCAGGATTCCTTCCGGATGCCGAAGCGTTTGCCAGTATCGGAGAGGATGACGACGAAAGCGAGGATGATGATGATTTCAGCAGAGGCGGTGCGCCTGCATTTCCGCCTTTTTTTAAAAACCTTTTCAACTCTAAGAAACCAAGCGAAAAGCTTTCGGAGAATGAAAAGGAAAAAAAGAGTGACGACAAAAAATCGAAGTCAGAATCCAAGAAGCGCCGTAAGAGCAGGAAGCATATAGACGCATACTGCACGAATCTTACCCAAAGAGCAGAAGATGGGGAACTTGACAGAATTGTGGGACGAGAAAAGGAACTTGACAGAGTAATACAGATCCTGTCGAGAAGAACGAAGAACAATCCGTGTCTGATAGGTGAACCGGGTGTCGGAAAAACGGCGATAGCAGAAGGATTAGCGCTGAGGATAGCAAGCGGAAACGTACCGCACAGATTACTGAACAAGGAAATACAGCTTCTGGATCTGACATCACTTGTAGCGGGGACACAATTCAGAGGACAGTTTGAAAGCAGAATCAAGGGGCTGATCAACGAAGTCAAGGAATCAGGCAACGTAATTCTGTTTATAGATGAAGTACACAGCCTTGTAGGTACGGGTGAATCAGAAGGATCGATGAATGCTGCAAATATTATGAAGCCTGCACTTTCGAGAGGAGAAATACAGGTAATAGGTGCAACAACATTCAACGAATACCGAAAATACATTGAAAAGGATGCGGCGCTCGAAAGACGTTTTCAGCCGGTAACAGTAGCAGAACCATCTATACAGGAAACGATAGAAGTAATACTCGGTGTCAAGGAATACTACGAGGATTACCATAGAGTACATATGTCAGACGAAATAGTAAGAAAGACAGTAGTGCTTTCAGAAAGATATATTACAGATCGTTTTCTGCCTGATAAAGCGATTGATCTGCTTGATGAATCGTGTACACATGCCTCACTTAGGAATAAGGATCTTGAGAACTTTGAGTTTTCTACAGACAAGCTTGATGAGCTGAAAAAACAGCAGGAAGAACTTCAGGGAGAAGAAAACATAGATTATGAAAAGCTTGCAACTGTGAAATATGATATTGCAAAGCTTGAAAAGGAAATAGAGGATATGGATGCAGATGCATTGTTTGCAGATGTAACAGAGGATGACATAGCCCATGTTATCGAATTGTGGACAGGAATACCTGCATCAAAGGTCAGAGAAAATGAGTTGCATAAGTTAGCTGATCTTGAGGATAAGCTTAAATCAAAAGTGATAGGACAGGATGAGGCAGTAAAAGCACTTGCAGCGGCAGTAAAGCGCAGCAGAGTACAGATAAGTCCAAGAAGACGGCCGGCATCATTTATATTTGTAGGACCGACAGGTGTCGGAAAGACAGAGCTTGTCAAGGTATTGTCAACTGAACTGTTTAATACGCCGGAAACATTGATAAGACTTGATATGTCAGAATTTATGGAAAAGCATTCGGTATCAAAGATAATAGGTTCGCCTCCGGGATATGTAGGTTATGAAGAGGCCGGCCAGGTCACGGAAAAGGTTCGCCGCAGACCGTATTCAGTGCTTCTTTTTGATGAAATAGAAAAGGCACACCCGGATGTACTTAATATACTGCTTCAGATACTTGACGAGGGTGTTTTGACGGATGCTCAGGGAAGAAAGGTCAATTTCAGCAATACAGTTATAGTAATGACCTCAAACGCAGGAAGCGAGCGCAGAGAAAATGCATTAGGATTTGCCAAGACACAGGCTGAAGCTACAAATGAAAAGGTTCGTAAAGCGCTCGGAGAATTCCTTCGTCCTGAATTTCTTAGCCGATTGGATGAGATAATTGTATTCAGACAACTGACAGAAGAAGATTTTGCAGAGATATGCAGACTTATGCTTGATGAGTATATAGGAACACTGTCGGAAAAAGGGATAGTGTTCAGCTATGATGATAAGTCCAGGAAATATCTTGCAAAGAAAGCATATGGCGGACAAAGCGGAGCGCGTGATCTGCGTAATCTTATCCGTAAAGAGGTAGAGGATAAAATAGCGTCTGCTATAGTTGAAAGCCGCAGCGGAACGATATCTTCGATCAGTGTTACAGCAGATAACGATAGTATTCAGATAGATGTCAAGGAGTAAGATACACTCGGCGGAAACATTCAGAAAAACTATCACCCAGTCGGATTTGCACCGCAGGGTGATAGTTTAGCTATTTCCGTAAAAACTGAGAATTGAAATTATTATGCATTATGATATTGCTTTCATTATTGAAATGCTCCCACTAATATGATAATATTAAAGTGCAAGATCTGAAAGGGATGTTTTTATGAAATATTTACATAAAGATAGTAATAGACGTTTTTCTGTATTTACTGTATCTGTCTGCACATTGCTGATATGTATGCTGTGTTTGCAGGGCTGTAGTATTATTGAGAATGATAAAAAAGGAAGCGCTTCGTCATCGTCATCGTCATCATCATCTTCATTGGCAGATTCATCTGATTCTGAGGCAGATAAGAAAACATCAGAAAACGAATATGAATCAAAGATTCTTTCAGATGACGATAAAGCTGTTTCTTCTGAGGATACAGACGTTTCAGATAATTCTGAAAACTCCGGTAACGGAGATGATGGAACAACATCAGAAAACAGTGACGAAGAAACTGAATCCGGGCCGCAGTCACAAGAGGAAGAAGAAAGCTCCGGGTCAGAAGCTTCTGATTCTGACAGCCAGTCATCCGCAACTGACGAGGAAAGCAGTGAAACGGAAAGCTCGCAGGAAAGTAATGAAGAAAGCCCGGAAGAATCTGATCCGGCGCTTGCGATTGTTGATGGATATCAGTTTGACGATGAGCAGATCGTAGAAGACTACCATACAGCAGAAGAATTCACATCAAATGAAGAATTCAATAAGATATTTAAAACTAATCAGACTGACAGCTCCTATGATACAGAACTGAAAACAGCCGAGTCGATAAATAAGATGCGCGAGATAACCAGAAATTACGCGCAGCAATGGAGCGGCACAGCATCACTTGCATATTCCGCGCTTCTTGAAAAGCTGGAAGAAAAACCTGAGGAGAAGGAAAAGCTTGAATTATCACAGCAGGAATGGAATGAAGGTCTGGCAGAAATAGAAAAGTCATTTTATGAAGAAGCGTCCGAAGGAGGAACGGAAGGACTGCTTGCAGCTGATTCAGCGATGCTGAATTATTATAAAGGAAGAACAGCAATACTTCTGGAGCAGATTTATGAACTGAACGGTGATATTGACTTATCGGAATACGGTCTGTAAGTATGGAGGAATAAGCATGAATAAAAAAACTATAAAAATTCTGTTATCCTCTGTACTCATGTTGATTGTAATAATTACCTGTTTATCCGGATGTTCATTCAATGGAGGGCTGAGTGTAAGCAATTATGTAGACACATTAAATAATGATGTTCACAGAACAGTTAATCTTACACGCCGGTATAAAAAGATCCATGAATCACTTGATCCGAGAAGTCCTGAGGATGCGAAGCAGGCAATAGAAATTCTGAATGAATTATCGGATATTTGTTCAGAAATCGTTAAACTGGATGCGCCGGACAGATATAACGATATAGACGATGATTTAAAGATCAATTCGTCCGAAGCGCTTGCAAGTCTGTCTGAATTAAAAGATCTGATAAATGTATCGCTTGAAACAGGTAATGATAAGATGTATAAAACCGACAGTAAAAAGCTTTTTGATAAATATGAAAAGGCTTATCTTGAAATTGTAGATCTGAATTCTGTGGCACAGACACGATACAGAAATGACTGATAGCAGTCAAAAATCAATTATCTTATATAAACGAAAATACCGGAAGGACAGCTTTTTCACTATCCCTCCGGTTTTTATATTATACAGAAACAAAATCAGTCCTCATCAGGTTCATCGGGCATATCCCAATTATGGTAGACGTTCTGAACATCATCATTATCATCGAGAATATCGAGGAGCTTTTGCATTTTAACAGCAGCCTCTTCATCTTCGATTTTAGTATAAGTTGATGGTATCATAGAAACGTCAGCAGAAACAAATTCGTATCCCTTATCAGCCATAGCTTCCATAACGGTACCGAAGTCATCCGGTTCGGTATAAATCTCATAAACATCGTCATTTTCAGAGTTAAAATCAGCAGCACCTGCTTCAAGAGCATCTTCCATTACCTTATCTTCATCATTATCTTCTTTTTCGATAACAAGAAGTCCCTTTTTGCTGAACATAAATGAAACGCATCCCTGAGTACCGAGATTACCGCCGAATTTATCAAAGAAGTGACGGATATCACCCGCGGTACGGTTACGGTTATCGGTGAGTGTTTCGACAATAACAGCGATACCGCAGGGGCCGTAGCCTTCATATGTTATAGTTTCATAATTATCGCCGTCCGCGCTGCCGGCAGCCTTTTTAATAATACGCTCAATATTATCATTAGGCACATTATTAGCCTTAGCCTTAGCAATACATTCTCTGAGTTTTGAATTTGAAGCAGGGTCTGCGCCGCCGCCCTCACGTACAGCCACAGCGAGTTCTCTGCCGATCTTGGTAAATATCTTAGCTCTGGCGCCGTCTGTTTTTTCCTTTTTTCTTTTTATTGTACTCCATTTTGAATGTCCTGACATACAAAAACTTCCTCCCAAAAATATTGTTGCGTATATATTCTACCACATCAAACACTATTTAGCAAGTATTTTATAAAACCGGCGTGCCGCCGGTATGTTGGGGCGCTGGGTCTCGTCTGCCGGCTCAGTCGGCGCTGCTGCTGCGCAGCGGTGTCCACCGGACAACCGATAATATATGAATTAATAAAATACCAGAATCACTTAAAGAACAACCGCATATATATTATCGGGGTGTTTTGGATGGAAACTGTTCAACAGATTAATTCGTTTATAAATAGTATCGTATGGGGACCGATAATGCTATGTATGTTTCTTGGCATTGGAATATTATATACGATAAAACTTGATTTTGTTCAAATCAGACATTTCAGGCTATGGTGGAACTGTACATTCATGAGTATTTTTAGTCCAAACGAAAAATCAGACGAAGAAAAGATTTCACCATTCCAGGCAATGGCCACTGCTCTCGCAGGCGCTATCGGAACGGGAAACATAGTAGGTGTTGCAGGTGCTGTAACACTTGGCGGCCCGGGAGCGATTTTCTGGATGTGGGTTGCCGCATTTTTCGGAATGGCAACCATATATGCTGAAAATGTACTTGGAGTAATGTACAGAGAGAAAAGAAACGGTGCTTTTGTCGGTGGTCCTATGTATTACATAGAGAAGGGACTTCATTGCCGCTATGCAGCAATAGTATTTGCATTGCTTTGTACCGCAGCTGCCCTTGGAATGGGAAATATGACACAGTCAAATTCAATAGCAGGAGCATTAAAAAACGGTTTCGGAATCTCACCGGGATTAAGCGGAATAATAATTGCTGTATCATGTGCTTTGATTATTTTTGGCGGCATCGGAAGGATAGCAAAACTTACGGAAAAGCTTGTTCCGGCAATGGCTGTCATATATATTGCTGCCGCAATTATTGTAATTGCTTTCAATATCCGTAATGTTCCAAATGCCTTTGTCAGGATATTTATTTGTGCTTTTGATATACGTTCTGCCGCCGCGGGCTTTACGGGATATGGCATGGCGAAGGCTGTAAAATACGGTATATCAAGAGGCGTTTTTTCAAATGAGGCAGGACTGGGAAGTTCTCCTATTGTTCACGCTGCTGCCGATACAGAAGCTCCTTACCGTCAGGGAATGTGGGGAATATTCCAGGTTTTTACTGATACTATAGTTATGTGTACACTTATGGCACTGTGCATTATAACGTCATATCCGGATGACTTACAAACTGATAGTATTGTACTTTGCAGTAATGTATTCTATAATGCTATAGGTCCGGCAGGGAAAATGATTATCAATGTATCGATTATATTGTTTGCGTTTGCGACTCTCGTTTCATGGTGCTATTACGGTGAAAAAAGTCTGGAATATCTTACAGAAGGAAAATACATCAGAGTTTATCGTTTGTTGTATTGTTGTGCAGCTTATATCGGAAGTATAATGAGTATATCGCTTGTGTGGGAAATATCAGATACCCTCAACGGTCTTATGGCTGTTCCTAATCTGGCAGCGCTTATTCTGCTTTCAGGAAAAATCAATGGAAATGATATAAAAAAGCTTAGCCGAAAAACTTGTAAACAGAAAAAAAATAGTATATAATAGTACAGTAATGTCAGAGATTATTAATAAGGATTTATGTATATCAATTTTCTGAAAGTAGTTTTTATTATGATGCTTGATGATTTTATTGCAAACGATGAGGTAAAGACTGAACTTGAGCAGGCAATGCTTTCTAATAAGCTTCCTCATGCTATAATAATTGAAGGAGCAAAGGGTACAGGAAAAAAAACTATAGCGGATATTATCGCAGGATACTGTGTATGTCAGGGTGAGAAACGTCCATGCGGTACATGTCCGGGATGTATAAAGGCCCTTCATAAATCACACCCCGATATTTTTATAGCTGACGGAAGTAATTCTGTTGAGATAAATATTGAAGCTATCAGAAATATCCGGCAGGATGCATATATTATGCCGAATGAGGCGCGGTTAAAGGTTTATCTGCTGCTTGATTGTGATAAAATGCTTATTCCGTCACAAAATGCATTTCTTAAGGTATTGGAAGAACCGCCTGCAAATGTTATATTTGTAATTACTGTTACTTCTGCCAATATGCTTTTACAAACAGTACGTTCTCGTTCACGAATATATACATTATACCCTGTTTCCAATGAACAGGCGGCCGGATACCTCTTGAAAAAATATCCGGAAAAACCATACGATGAGATTTTGCGTGCAGCTTCACTGTGTGATGGTAATATCGGAAAAACAGCGGAAATTCTCGAAAGCGGCGGCGAGCAGTCAAGCAAGCTTGCAAACGATATTTTTTCTGCTATAGCGAATGGGAAGGAATATGATACCCTTGTGCTGACAAGCCAGATGACAACAAATCGTAATTTTGCTTCATCGGTACTGGATTTTTTGCTTGAAAACGCAGCTGAATGTGTAAAAGTGTCAGTGGGCGGTTCGTCGGATTCTGAAATTGCAAAAAGAGTTGCTGCTGCAAAATCAAAAAACAGAATACTGCGGCTTGCAGAAAATATTGACAGAGCAAAGGAAATATTATCAACAAACGTAAATCTTAGCTTTTTCAGCACATGGCTTGCGTCTGTGCTGAAATTATAACCGCAGCAAGCCTACGGCTTGCCATTGCTTGTTGAAAGCAAAGCTTTTAAAAAACGGAGGAACACAATGCTATCTGTAATAGGTGTAAGATTCAAAGAAGTCGGAAAGGTATATTATTTTGACCCGACAGAACTAATGTTTAATACAGGCGATGAAGTCATCGTTGAAACTATCAGGGGAGTTGAATGCGGTACAGTTGCCATTGCTAATAAATTAGTGAGTGAGGAAAACATTACTGCTCCGCTGAAAAAGGTTATCCGAAAAGCAACGGAAGAAGATAAAAAAATAATCGAGGAAAATCATGAAAAAGAGGCCAGAGCTTTTGCTGTTTGTGAACAGAAGATAAAGCAGCATAATCTTAAAATGAAGCTTGTGGATGTGGAATATACATTTGATAATAATAAGATTTTATTCTATTTTACAGCTGACGGCAGAGTTGATTTCCGTGAGTTGGTCAAGGACCTTGCCTATGTTTTCAGAACAAGGATAGAGCTGCGCCAGATAGGTGTACGTGATGAAGCAAAAATGCTTGGAGGCCTTGGCATCTGCGGACGTCCCTTCTGCTGCAATACATTTCTCGGTGAGTTTCAGCCTGTTTCAATAAAAATGGCTAAGGAACAAGGCATGTCGCTTAATCCTGTAAAAATATCAGGGACCTGCGGCAGACTGATGTGCTGTCTTAAATATGAGCAGGATGTTTATTCATCACTGTTAAAAACCACACCGAAAATCGATGCAATAGTTGATACACCTGATGGAAAAGGCAAGGTGGTCGATGTAAATCTGATAACAGGAATTCTGACAGTAAGCCTTAATAAATCGCCGGATGCAGCGCCGCATACATACAAAGCAACTGATGTAAAGGTAATCAAGGATGGTCAGATACGTCTGGAGCGTTCTGAGATAGAAAGGCTTAAAAAACTCGAAAAAGATTAATTTCAGAAACAAATGAACAGCGCGTCCGCTGAGTGTATACTAAAGCAGCAGACGCGTTTTTTTTTATCATATCTCATCATACAATCCGGATTTGTAAAGTCTGTTATCAAGTCCGAATGGTTTTCGTTCAGTTATTTCACCGCTGCTCATTTCTTTATAGAAATCCTCACACATATATATTTTAGCATCGATATTGTCAAGGTAATGCAAAGCAAATGCTTCCGGTATAGAAGGACATACTACGGCGCCCCATTCCTGACTGCCATGGTGCGACAGAATCATATGTATAAGAAGCTGTACCTTTTCCATATTATAGTTATGTCCGTCGGTAAATTTTTTTATCAAGGATGCGCCCAGATACAAATGTCCGAACAAAACACCGCTTGCAGTAAACTGAGCATCACCGGCAGCTGAGGTTTTATATTCCCATAGCTTGCCGATATCATGTAATGCTGTTCCGCAAAGTAAAAGTTCTCTGTCGAGTATCGAATATACACCGCACAGGGCATCAGCAGCTTTAATCATCCTGTATGAATGATAAATAAGTCCGCCTCTCAGATTATGATGCATTGAAACCGCAGCTGATGATGAAAGATATGCTGATTTGTACTTTTCAAGTATTTCAAGAGTAAGAGAAGAAAGCGGTTCATACTTTCCGTTATAGTCATTACCTGAGCTTTTGATCAGGTCAGAGATCTGTTCATACATAACATTAAGATCAACAGGAGGCAATGTTACAAAATCATCGATAGTAAGAGATGAGTCCCTTGTCGGAACTAAAGATAGTATCTTGTAATTCTTTGCGCCCTGATATTCTCCCACGGAAATTTCCGCATCAGCAATGCTGTCTTTTTCAATACCTATTGCAGCAATATCCGCCGCCGATGTATCAAACATTGTTGCAGACTGCTCGCTGTTACCATCCTTCATCGTTATTTTAACAAAGGATTTTCCGTTTTTTGCAGTGTTTTCATTCACGGCAGTGATAAGTACAGGTCTTTTGTATTTCTCACCGATCTGAAGTTCACTCAGCAGCTTGTACTTTTCAGTTTCCATTTTATAAAATCCTCTCTAGTATTATCATTTTAGTTTATTATACATCATTAAATAATAAATTTCTATTGATTTCAGCACTTTTATGTGATAAAATATTATAGTACTAAATTGTTGTTACGGAGGAAAAAATATGAATCCGAAAATAATAAATTCAAATACGGATGCACTGTTTAAAGCAATTCTTACATTGAAAACGGTGGAAGAATGCTATAGCTTTTTTGATGATTTATGCACTGTACCGGAGATCAAAGCAATGGCGCAGAGATATGTTGTTGCAAAAATGCTTAGCGAAGGGGAGATCTATAACGAAATAGTAAAGGAAACAGGTGCCAGCACAGCAACTATAAGCCGAGTAAACCGTTCTCTTAATTATGGAAGCGATGGCTATACACTTACATTTCAGCGGCTTAAGGAAGAAAATAAATGAGTTATTCATATTTTGCAGATTATTATGACGATCTGACAGGAAATGTAGACTATAGTTCAAAAGCAGATTATCTTCAGAAGCTTATGCAGCGCCACGGGCATAATTTTGGTCTGACATTAGATCTTGCCTGCGGTACTGGCACGATGACGATCGAACTCAAAAAACGGGGTATAGATATTTTTGGCGCGGATATGTCCTCAGATATGCTTTCTCAGGCTCAGATGAAGGCTTCTGAAGAGGGTTTGAATATATTGTTTTTGTGTCAGAAGATGCAAAAGCTTGAGCTGTTCGGAAAGATAGACACGTGTATCTGTACGCTTGACAGTGTTAATCATATAACTTCTAAGGATGAGCTTACAGATGCTTTTTCAAAGGTTGCTCAGTATCTTGCCGACGACGGACTTTTTGTATTTGACGCAAACACTGTATATAAACATAAGTGTATACTCGGAGATAACTGCTACATTTACGATAACAAAAATGTATTCTGCGCGTGGCAGAATAATTATAACGAAAAGAATAATAAAGTAATAATTACTCTTGACTTTTTTGAGCCTGAAGGCGAAGCCTATGTGCGCACATCGGAGCAGTTTGCTGAGCGGGCGTATACACGTGATGAAATGTCGGAAATGCTTGAAAAAGCAGGAATGCGTATCGAAGCAGTATATGATGATATGACTTTTAATCCCCCGCAGGAAACTGCGCAGAGGGAAATATATGTAGTAAGGAAAAGATAAAATGGGAAATGACAGAATAATAAGATGTATAACTACGGACGGAGCAGTGGTAATATCCGCAGCAGAAACCTCGGATATAGTATTCACAGCCTCAAAAATACACCGGACATCGCCTGTTGCAACAGCGGCACTGGGAAGACTGCTGACAGGGTGTTCCATAATGGGCGCTCAGTTAAAACAAAAGGACGCATCGATAACTCTGAGAATAAATGCAGATGATGGACAAACAGGAGCAGTTATAGCAGTAAGTGACAGCAGCGGCAATGTAAGGGGTTATGTACAAAACCCCGGATGTCCGACAGAATACTATGAAAACGGTAAACTGAATGTAGGCAAGGCGGTAGGAAAAAACGGTGTTCTTAATGTAATGCGTGATTACGGAACAGGTGAACCATATATTGGTATGGTACCGCTTGTCAGCGGAGAGATAGCAGAGGATATTACAAGTTATTTTGCCGGAAGTGAACAGATACCGACAGTGTGCGCGTTGGGGGTACTATTGAATAAGGAAACGCACGAGGTAATGCTGTCAGGTGGTTTTCTTCTTCAGCTTCTTCCGGGTGCAGATAGTACAACAATAGACAAAATAGAAAAGAACATAGCAAAAATCGAACCGGTAACTACAATGCTGGCAAAGGGAATGAGTATAAAAGATATCTGTGATACGGCACTTGAAGGATTTGAGGTCGAAGTACTTGATGAAATGCCGATAGAATATCGTTGTGCATGCAGCCGCGAAAAGGTGGAACGTGCATTTATGATGATGAGTGATGATGATATAAGAGCATCTGCGCAGGAGAAGGGCCATGCTGAAGCAAGCTGCCATTTCTGCAATAAGATTTATCGTTTCAGTAAAAGCGAGCTTGAGGAAATAATTAAAGAAAAACATAAGAATAAAGAGAATTGATCAATCACCCGAAGGAGCGGTCTTTCGGGTGATATTTTTTTCGGGTAAATTTTTTAAGTAAGAAGAGAACGTAAACGTCTGATGCAGCATTCAGAAGTAAAGACTTCGTTTTCATTTCCGCAGCTGACAGGTACGATTTCAGAAAGTGACGAAACTGAACATAAAGAGAACAAAGCGGCGAGAAAATATGTTTCATCAATATCATCAGGCTTAAGCATAGAGAATTCTTTTGGAATGAGAGTATGATAATCAGTAATAACCGTGCCGGAAACATTACACAGAGGGGGAGCAGCCGTAAATATAATACCATCTGTACCGATATTTATACTTTTTTCAATAATGCAAGGTGCAGCCAGGAAGCTGTATTTGGAAAGATCTGAGATGTCGTTGCTGACGATAACTGACGCACCGGTTTCCTTTGAAATCCTTTCAGCTTCATTTTCATAAAATCGAAGCATATCGCTTACTACTAATATGTTTGATGTATATTTTAGAAGACGCTGCAGCAATAGAGAGTTTTCACCGTACGGATCATAAAAACCTATTTTTAGATCAGAGGAAGAAATATTTGATTTTTCAATCAGATAACAAATATAATTTCCGAGTATTATTTTTTTATAATCAATATCGCTGAATCGTATTAGATAAGTGTGCTCAAGAGATATGTTTTTGCTGCAAAGAACAGTTTTCATCCTGCCGGAACATAGTTCATATATTTTTCTGAAACGTATTTCTCCACGTTTTCTGATATATCTTATATTCATAATCTGTAGATTTTCCTGACTTTTTATCTCTGTTCTGATCTCGAATGGTCTGATAATGCTTAAGGCTTTTTCTTTCAGATTTTGAGGAGGACGATCCTCAACATTAACTATCATCAGCATAATTTACACCACTTTCATAATTATTCAGTACACGAATTATGAGGTATTATTCTGAAACAATGTATCAAATCGAAATGATAATAAATAGTTATGCTGACTTTGAGTTTTTATTACACGCAAAAAAACATATCTTCTGCATATCCGGAGTTAAACTCCCCGGATATTTACAAAAGATATGAGAATTAAACGATAAAGATTATCTGCTGCTTGTTACGTCACTGACTGTGCTGCCGGCACCCTCTCCGATATCCTCAACCGTGCTGCCAACACCCTCTCCGATATCCTCAACTGTACTGCCGACACCCTCTCCGATATCCTCAACCGTGCTGCCGACACCTTCTCCGATATCCTCAACTGTACTGCCGACACCTTCTCCGATATCCTCAACCGTGCTGCCGACATTCTCTCCGATATCATCAATTGTGCTTCCGGCATTACTTACAACATCTGATACGACATTGTCGTTTTTATCAGTATTTTTCTTTTCTTCTTCGTCACCGATAATACCATTTCCGTCCTTTACTGTACCGTTATTATCATTAACAGAAGCTGCCGACGGCTGTGTAGTTGATGTTTCCGGTTTATCTGAATTATTTGTCTTGCATCCAGTAAAGAAAACTGTAAATGTCAGCAGCGCAATAAATGCAAATAAAGTCTTTTTCATTAGTACTACTCCTTTGATGTAAAATAAATCTGCAAGAATATTATTACCGGAAATAATGGTACTATTCATCTGTTAACATATTTATTAATTTTTTATAATTTTTCAAAAAAATACTTGACATTTATGTAAAATATGTGTAATATAAAATAAACAATGCGCAGAGGTGAACTCTATGTCAAATACTGTAATTACCATTGCACGAAGCTATGGAAGCGGCGGCAGAATGGTCGGACGTAAGCTTGCTGAAATGATGGGTGTTGCCTATTACGACCGTAATTTGATTTACCTTGCATCTGATAAAAGCGGGATGGCGGCAGGCTTCTTTTCAAAGCATGATGAAACCGTGCAGCATTCATTTTTTGAAAGATCAGGCAGGACCATCCCCCCGGAAAACAGGCGCTTTGACTCTCATTCCGATGTTTTTGATTATCAGCAAAAAATGATCAGGGATCTTGCATCAAAAAGCGATTGTGTGATTATAGGCAGATGCGCAAACTACACCTTGCGTGACAGCGGTAATAAGCTTATTCGTGTGTTCGTATGGGCACCTCATGATAAATGCGTTCAGACGGTAATGAAAAAATTCGCTATTTCAGAAGCAGAGGCTGATAAGACAATCAAGCAAATCAATAAACACCGGAGTGAGTATTATAAATACTATACCGGCCGGGAGTGGGAATCTGCCATGAATTACGATATATGTATCAATACTGCTGAACACGGTATTGAAGAAG
Organism: uncultured Ruminococcus sp.; assembly: GCA_902773025.1. Lineage (GTDB taxonomy): Bacteria > Bacillota > Clostridia > Oscillospirales > Acutalibacteraceae > UBA1213. The sequence goes on along the minus strand of CACYDC010000253.1, from coordinate 2,648 downwards.
CTGCGGGCCTCATAAAAAGGATAGCGGCTGTATACTAAGATATTTTCTATCATAATAACTCCTTTCAGGCAAAAAGACGCATATTTGTTTATGCGTCTTTTTGCTGTTCAAATATTTTTTTACGGAGGGAAAAATGAGTTACTTTTCAGAAATTGATCTACATGGACTTACTGCTGAACAGGCAAGGAAAAAGCTGGACGATTTTTTAAGAACAATGCCAAAGGATGTCCGTGAGGTTACCGTCATACACGGATACAGAGGGGGAATTGCTCTGCGTGACATGGTGCGAAGATACAAGAATCCGAAAATTGAAAAGAAAATACTTGGCATGAATCAAGGGTCTACGGTTTTTGTAATAAAGAGTTAGTATATGAAATTACAAAACACTGACCCAAAGAAATACTCTTTCCTCAGGTCAGTGTGATGATTATTAATGAATTTTAAGTAATACAATGGTTTGTGGCTGTAATACTAGGTAATTATCCATTTTCTCATGGCTGCCAATTTCAAATATGGCATCTCCATCAAAGGCAAAAGGAGCTTTTTCGACCCTTTCAGTCGGATTTACAGCAATTATAAAGCTTCCTCTTTTGAAGATAAAGGGATATTTTTCCTTTACGGCATATATTATCTCAAACTCCCCATCGGACTGTAAATCAGGGTTGTCATGACGAATTGAAATTACCTTGCGAAGAGTATTAAGAATAGAATCAGGATTCTTTTCCGCAGCCTCAACGGTAGCAGCGTCATCCGAAGTGTCAACCGGCAGATATAGCTTGTCTTTATCAGCAGATGAAAAACCGTGGTTAGCGGTATTATCCCACTGCATAGGAGTTCTTGTACCTGTACGGCTGAAACCGCCTTCCTTGCTTGTCAGTCCCTCCATATATTTCATTCCGATCTCATCACCGTAATAGAGGAAAGGAACTCCGGGCATCATAAAAATAAATGAATATGCGATTTTTGCTTCAAGTTCAGAGAACATTCTTGTCATTCTGGGAGTATCATGGTTACAAGTTATGAAGCTAATATAACCCTTGTCTTTTGTGTCTTTAAGATCATCAAGGTATTCATCAAGGAATTTTGTAATATCACCCTTTCCGTTTTTACCGAATACAGCCTTACATTCACCGGTTTCCCAGTTTTTATCACGGAAAAGAATACGATAGCCATTTGTATCATGGTCAAGGTAGAAATCACTGTGGAAACCTGCGCCGACAGCGACCTTAGGGTTACACCATTCAGAAACCAGAACAGCGTCAGGGTATTCCTTATCAAGCATAGCCCTGATGTTTTTCCATATCTTGCAGGTTTCCGGTTTTTCGCCATCCTCGTTTTTAACAAGTGAATCAGCCATATCTACACGGAATCCGTCACAGCCTGCATCAAGCCAGAAACGCATTATATCCTTCAATGCCTCAACTGTAGCAACACAGTCAGGATCGTCAGGGGATTTCTGCCAAGCCGGGTGGGTAATATTATTAAAGCCGTAATTAAGAGCAGGCTGAGAGCTGAAATAATTAACAAGATAATTACCATCGCGGTCTGTGATACCACACAAAAGCCTGTACTGCGGAGGCGCTTCCCAAACGCAGTCTGTCCAGATATATCTGCCGCTGTATTCATTTTTTTCAGGGCTTTTGCTTTTGAGGAACCACTCATTCTGGTCTGAAGTATGGCCTGGAACGAGATCAAGCAGAATTCTGATACCCTTGCTGTGAGCAAGTTCAAATAATTCCTTAAGGTCCTCAATCGTACCGTATCTCTCAGCCACCTTGTAGTAATCTCTGACATCATATCCGGCATCCATAAAAGGAGAATCAAATACAGGATTTAGCCATATGGCATTGCAACCGATACTCTTCACGTAATCCAGTTTAGAAATAATACCTCTGATATCTCCGATACCATCACCATTGCTATCGCAGAAGGTTTGAGGATAAATCTCATAAAACACAGCATCTTTTAACCAATTTGGCATAATTATTCCTCCATAATAAAATATTTTGATTAATTATAACATATTTTTTTGCTATATTCAACATATTTTCCGGTTGAAACTTGGAAATCAATTTTCTTTATCAGAATATTGAAACTCTGTCCCAAGCCCTGCCGGAGGAAACCTTTTTTGGAAAAAAAGGTTATTCCCCGGCCCCCTTTCCAAAAAAAACTTGTGTTTATTCTAATAAAATGGACAGAAGAAAGGTGCAATATTTTGAAAAATGGTTTTCGTGCTGTTGAAAAAAGTCAATTAACATAACTTCGAATTATCAGTTTCCGTCGATAATACCTTATTACTCTGTTTACTAAGAACCGCGCCGGCGCGGAAGTCAATTCTTCTGTCTATTTTACGTTATCTAATTTTTTAATACGTGTATTCGTTTCTGTATTTTATTTAGTGTGTAAGCTTTTGCAGAGCAAAAGCTTTAAATGGTAGTGTGGCAGGCACTCCGCCGAACATGACTGCCCGGGCACCGGGCCCGGCGAAACTTTTGTGTTTTGTTACGAGGTTAGTTTTTTTCCAAGATCAGCGGGTGCAGGGACCGCTTGCCCCTGCCGAGGGTCCGGGCGAGCAGCCCGGCGGGGTTTGGGGGCGCGGGTGTCCGGTGGACACCGCTGCGCAGCAGCAGCGCCGACCGAGCCGGCAG
>CACYDC010000252.1 GCA_902773025.1 uncultured Ruminococcus sp. | reverse complement strand
TGCGCTCACGATAATTTTCGGTATCCAGTTTCACACGGATATAATGTTCACCGGAACGGTTCACGACAAGACTCGTCAGATACTGAAGAGAATCCAGCGTCTGGCCGCGTTTCCCGATCAGAACGCCCATTTCGTCGCCTTCGAGGTTCATTTCAAGCGCATTGTCTTCCTCGTTATAGCTGTAATCGATATTGACCTTGAGGTCCATTTTCTCGAAAACATCCAGAAGGAACTTCTTTCCTTCCTCGAAATGCGCTTTGTCGTTTTCGTTTGTCTTTACTTTCTCGGAAACGGCCTCCGGCGCTTTTTCTTCTTTCTTCGGCTCTTCCTTTTTTACGGAAGCCTCTTTTTTCGGCGCTGTTTTTTCAGGCTGCTTTTTCGGCTCTTCCTTTACAGTTTCCTCTTTTTCGGAAACTGCATCTCTGACCTCTTCCGTGATTTCCCAGGCTTCGATGATCGCCTGACGGGAACCGATCCCCAAAAATCCTCTGGAACCTTTTTCAATCACTTCATACCCGAGCTTGTCGCTGGGAATCTGAAGCTGTACGGTTGCTTCTGTAATCGCATCATCAACAGAAGCTGCCATAAATCTTTTACGTTCTGACATTATAATATTACTCCTTATCTTCTGTCGTTTCGTTTGTTTCCTTCTGTTTTGCGTTTTTCTTTCCGGATTTCAGTTCACGCTGGCGTTCTTCGTACTGCTCCACCATATATACCTTGGAAGCAAGAGAACCCGGCTTTCCGCGGCTGGAACTCTGATAATATTCACTGGAAGCTTTTGCGCGTTCCGCAAGCTGTTTTTTCTTCTTTTCTTCTTCCTCGCGTTCTTCTTCAAGGTTCCGGACAGACATTGTCACATTAGTGACTTTCTTCGGCGGAAGGCCTTTTTTCGCCCGCTTGACATTCATTTTTTCAATGTTCTTTGCCACCATTTCGTTAAGGTCAACCTTATCCATGTAGCGATTAACGATCAGCTGAATGATGACCTGGATGCCGGAACTTGCGACCCAGTAAAGTCCCAGACCGGCGGAGAACATAAAGCACATCACGACGGAAAGGAGCGGGAACATGATATTCATCGTATTCATCATGCTCTGCTGCTGGTCTTTCTGCCCGGTCTTTTTGGCGGTACCGTTGCCCCTCTGCATCAGGTACGATGACAGCCACTGCAGCGCACCTGCAAGAATCGGGATGAAGATGCCCGGCCAGAGCTGCTGCATCGGCGTCATGGTCAGGTTGATGCCGAGGAACATATTTACGCGGTCAATTTTATCGGAAACCTCAGTATACACTTCATGCAGTTCCGGATGGTCCGAAAAAATATTGTGGAATGTTTTCCACTCATCCGGATTGAAGTTGTACATCATATCAATGATATGATCCGTGTTCTCGAGCGTGGCGCCCTTCCGCTGAATCCTGTTGGAATCAAACAGCGCCTGAAGTTCCTGATTTGAAGCATAGTCCGGTATTTTCTGCAGTGTCTGGGCAATACTCAGGAAGTATTCCTTCAGCTTTGTAATGTATCCGGGCATATGATAAATGACCTGATACAGAGCAAAAAGAATCGGCATCTGGAGAAGCGTCTGCAGGCATCCGCCGGTCGCGGAAGTTCCGTACTTTGCGTAGACTTCCCTGGTTTCCTGCTGCATGGCTATTGCGGAAGCCCGGTCAGCCCTGTCCATATCCTTATACTTTTCCTGGACTTTCTTGATTTCAGGCTGGATAATGGCCTGCAGCTTGGAATATTTCTGCTGCCGGATCGAGAGCGGGATCATCAGCGCCTTTATGATCAGCGTAAATAGAATGATCGCCACACCGATGTTCGGAAGTCCGATCAGATTCAGAAATTCGAAAATCCAGTTCATCAGATGGCCGAGTACCCAGGCAATCGGCCCAATCAAAAACCAGGTACTCTGCGTAGCTGTTAGAAAGTTCATTCTTTCCTCCTTAATTCTTAAGGAACAGGGTCATATCCGCAGTTCCGGTTAAACGGGTTGCAGCGGAGGATTCGCTTCAATGCGAGCCAGCTGCCTTTTAAGGCGCCGTATTTTTCAAGCGCCTGCACCGCATATTGGGAACAGGTCGGGATAAATTTACAGTGGGTGTACCGTTTTCTTGGCGATATATATTTCTGATAAAAATGTATCATTCCGATCAAAATTTTTTTCATCTTGTTATGGATCACCCGCTTCGATTCTTTATTTTTCAGGAAGTTTTCTCCGAAGACCCTTCCTCATAAACCGAATGTCTCCTTAAGAGTGAGATTAGAGACGCTTCGATTTCAGTAAATCCCTGATCCTTTGCGCTTTTTCGCGCGAGCACTATGATGTCTTTGTCTTTCCGAATGTGTTTTTTATTGAGACGGTATGCTTCGCGCACCAGTCTCGCGAAATGATGCCGGACAACCGAGTTTCCGACCTTTTTGCTGCAGACGATTCCGAGTTTTCCGGTTCCGTCCGCACAGTATACGACGAGGTTCGGATCGGCATAAGAACGATGTTTCCGGTAAACCGCGTCAAATTCCGATCTTGTTCTTAATGAATCGATATTTCTCATCAAAAATCCGCCTGCCGTAAATAAACAAAGCCACTCTTGAAGTGGCTTATTTAACCGTTAAGACTTTTCTGCCTTTTGCACGTCTGGCGGAAAGAACCTTTCTGCCGCCTGCGCTCTGCATTCTTGCTCTGAAGCCGTGGACTCTCCTGTGAGACCTTTTCTTCGGCTGGAATGTCATCTTCATATATTTTTCCTCCTGTTATTTTCCTGTTTATTTTCGGAAAAAAGACATCGTGAACAATTATATTAAAGAAAGCTTTCAAAGTCAAGCGTTTTTTTCCCGGGCTTTTGGAAACAAGGATTTATATTTAGAGGTTATTCGTGGATAACCATGTGTAAAAATGTTTATTTTGTTGATAACTTTACTGTGATTTTGTGAATTTTTGCCGTTATTTACAGCTTATCAACTGATTTATCAACATTTCGTTTTCCGGTACGGCAATCTTTTCAACAAAATGTTAAAAAGGTGTTGAAAACCCGTTTATCTTTGCATCCATTTTCATATGATTTTCTTGTTTTTCAAGGTTTTTTGCTATTTTTCCTGATCATCTGTTCGTCTTCAGAACTGTTCTTTTTCCGGTTTTCAGGCGTATTTTATCCGCCGGAAAAACGCTGTTTTCACAGCATTCACATTTTACTTATTAACACTGTCAACATGTTTTTCCACATTAATTTCAGAAAATACAGAAAAAAGCCGATTCAAGCTTTACTTTATCGCAGTTTTGAGGTATAATTTAAGAGCATTTATATGCCCTTTCACAGGGCTTTTTATTTCGAATATGCATGTTTTATGATGAAATCGGAAGAAATGGGAAAAGATCATGCTTGAGACAATAAAAAAGAACTGGCAGAAAATCAAAGAAAACATCCGTGATGAATATGAAATCACCAATGTTCCTTACTCCACCTGGATCGAACCCCTGCAGATCTATAATGTCCGCGACAATACGGCCTATATCGTTTTTCCGGACAGCAAAGACGATTTTGCGCTGAAGTACATCAGCAAAAAATACCGTCTTTTCTTTCAGGCAATGATCGAGGAAGTCACAGGCTACCATCTTTCCGTTTCTTTTATCAGTGAACCGCAGGAAAATCCAGGCGTGATCTTTGCAAAAGAACGTCAGCGGCCGACAATCGATCCTTACCGCAGCGCTGTCGAAACCGCAAAACTGAATCCGCGCTATACCTTCGACACCTTCGTCGTCGGCGC
>CACYDC010000251.1 GCA_902773025.1 uncultured Ruminococcus sp. | reverse complement strand
TGTTTTCTGGAGATCGATAATATAAATACCGTTTCTCTCTGTGAAGATATAAGGAGCCATCTTAGGGTTCCATCTTCTTGTCTGGTGACCGAAATGTACGCCGGCCTCCAAAAGCTGTTTCATTGATACTACTGATGCCATAATAAAAATCCTCCTTAGGTTTATTCCTCCGCCGGCATATTTCAATTAACATACTGAGTATGCACCTAACGAATAATTGCCAACGTGCGAATTGCGTAAGAAATTATACCATATCAAATCATAAATTGCAAGCAATTTTTATAAATTTATTAAGAATTTTTAGAGCTTACATCTTCTTTGATATATTTCTTTTCGTTTATCCTGTCATTAATACTTCCGATTATAATAAAAACTATCAATACTGTAAGATTTACCAGGACAATACTTGCACCGGTAGGAGTTGAATAATAGTATGAAATTATCAGTCCTGTAATGAAATCTGTTATTGAAACAATCGCAGATGTAATTATTACTGTTTTAAAGCGCTTACATATTCTCATAGAAATTATTGCCGGAAAAATTATCAGACTTGATATTAGCAATGTACCCATAAGCTTCATACCAATTACTACAGTCAATGCAGTAAGCAGTGCAATAAGCATATTATATATACCTGCCCTTGTTCCTGTTGCTTTCGCAAAACTTTCATCAAATGTAACAGCAAAAATCTTATTGTAAAATAGAACGAACATAATCATTACTATAAGGAATATTACTATACAAATTATCAGATCAGACTTTGAAAGCGAAAGAATACTTCCAAACAAATAATTATCAATATCCGTATTGATGCCTGTAGCAGATGCGGCTGTAATACCTGCTGCAAGTGCACCTGTTGAAATCAGTGCAATGGCAGCATCACCTTTTATTTTACTGTTTTCACTTATTCTCAGCAAGAAAAACGCTGAAAATACAACGATAGGAATTGAAAACTCCAATGGTGCAAATCCTGCTGATGATCCGATTGCAAGCGCGCCGAATCCAACGTGTGACAATCCATCCCCTATCATTGAATATCTTTTAAGCACAAGACTTACACCCAGAAGCGCTGCGCAAAGTGATATCAAAACACCGCCTATCAATGCTCGCAGCATAAATCCATGCTGAAATATCTCTATAAAATCAAACATTTGTTCACCCGAAATCTGTTATTTTATTCCGTCCGAGAAGAAATACTTTCCCATCGGACTATTAATATATTCCTTAGTTTTTCCGAAGAAACTGTTCTCAAAATTAAGATGAAGGATATGCGTAGCATACTTAACTGCAGCTGAAATATCATGAGATACCATTATAATTGTTATTTTTTCTTTTTTATTCAACTCCATAATAAGTTTGTACATTTCCTCAGTAACAATAGGGTCAAGTCCAGTGACAGGTTCATCAAGGAGAAGCATTTTTTTCCCTGCGCATAAAGCCCTTGCAAGAAGCACTCTCTGCTGTTGTCCTCCTGATAAATCACGATAACTCCTATGAAGAATATCCTCTATTCCCAAACGTTTGATGTTATCGTGAGCTATCTTTTTATCGTTTTTTGAATAAAATGGTCTGAAGCCGCGGCTGTTCAGTCTGCCTGAAAGTACAACCTCAAATACACTTGCCGGAAAGTCCTTCTGCGCCGGTGTCTGCTGCGGAAGATATCCTATCTCGCTTGAACGCAGACCATTACATTTCACGATTTTCCCTTCTGCTGGTGCTTTCAGCCCAAGCAATCCTTTGGTAAGTGTACTTTTTCCGGATCCGTTTTCTCCAACAATACAGAGATAGTCACCGCTGCAAACCGTAAAGCTTAAATTCTTTAAAACACCGGTATTTTCATAGGAGAACGATATACTTTCACATTTAATCAGTTCTTCCATCAATTCAGTGCCTCCTTAAGATTTTTAAGGTTATTTCTCATAAGAGATACATATGTAACACCCTTATCCATCATTTCTGCTGAAAGATTGTGACAGGAATGCATTTCAAGTCTTTTTGCGCCCGTAGCCTCGCAAATTGTATCTGCTATTTTGCCGTTTGAAAACTCAATTGTAAATACAACCGGAATACTTTTTTCCTCAACCTTATTTATCAGAAAAGAGATCGTAGAGGCGCTCGGTTCAGTATCTGTTGAACAGCCGGGAAATGCCGCGAAATAACTAAGACCGTATTCGTCCGCGAAATACCTGAACGGAAATCTGTCAGCAAAAACTATAGTTTTATTCTTTGCATTTTTAACAACATTTTTAAAGTCATTATCAAGAACAGATAATTCCTTTGAATATTCATTTACGTTCTTTTCATATGCACTTTTATTTTCAGGATCTATCTCTGACAAAACTGAAGATATCTTTTTTGATATTGTAATTGCATTAACAGGAGAAGTCCAAACGTGTTCATCATATTCTATCTCATCACTATCTTCTTCTTTTCCAGCAGTCATTCCGACTATGGTATCTTCCTGAACTGTATCTACACATTCCATAAGCGCTATCACCTTTTCAGGTTTTTTATCATCAGATTCAAGTATATCCTTAACCCACTCGTCAGATTCTCCGCCTACGTAAATAAATATATCAGCATCCTGTATTTTTATTATGTCCTGAGGAGTAGGATCAAAATTATGGCTTTCCATTCCAGGCTTAAGAAGCATTGATACACTAACATTATCTCCTCCGATTTGTTTTGCAAAATCATATGGCGGGAAAATCGTTGTAACAATTTTTATCTTTCCTTCGCTGTCTTTATCTGAAACAGGTTTACACGCACACAAAACAATCATCGCAGTTAGTACTGCCATAGTGACAGCAATTATTTTTTTCATAGAATTTCCTCCAAAGTTTTTTCTTTACATTCCTTACACACACCATACAGGACCGTTCGGTACAGGTTTACACTGAAACCATGCTCTTCCAGTATGTGATTATACATCTCAGTAACGTGTCTGCAATTAAGATGAATCAGTTTTCCGCATTTTTCGCATTTAAGGTGAAAATGTTCAAAGCATTTCTTATCCGAACTTGCATATTGATAGCATGCCGAAGTTGTTCCATCAACAGTAAACTTTCTGACAATTCCCTGCTCATGCAGTTTATCAAGGTGCCTGTATATTGTAGTTACTCCAACGTGCGTCCCTACTTTGTCAAGATAATCTGATATTCTGCTGACTGTAACATGGCTATTTTTATTTTCAACAAGAAAATCAAGTATCATATCTTTTTGTTTTGTTTTATAACCGCTGTTATTACTCATAGAACATACTCCTTGTTCCGAATTTGAAAACCGTTTTCATTTTATCATCATTTTATTGATATGTCAATACTGACGTTTAAAAAAACTTAGCTAAAAAAACTTGTATCAAGTGTAGTTATATTTCAATATAAAAATCAGAAATACGATAACTCAGATAATTAATATTTTCTAACTTAAAAAAACTGACTGATAAATAGAAATATACAATATATCAGTCAGTTTTACTATTATGCTTTATTTAAAAAATAACTCTTTAGTTCTCTGTAAAAAAAAACCGGACAGTTCAAAACTGAACCATCCGGTTTCTGTTAATCATAGCTTATCGAAAGCAAATCTTTTAATGCTTTAAGTTATCAGAATTCGACTGACTTGCCTTCCTCTTTGCCATTTACAACATAGTAAGCTATATTGTTCTCAGGCTGAACATAAATATCCAATGTTTTTACAGCCTCTTTACCGCCTTCGATCTCGAAAATATTATCTACGATAGAACGAACAGCTGTGTTTTTGCCCTGAAATTCAATCGTGCATTTAATAACAGGCTCACCTACTTTAGCTGTTGTTTTCTTAGCCGGAGCTTTTTTAGCAGTTGCTTCCTCCTTAACAGCTTTTACTTCTTCCTTTTCAGCAGCCTTAACTTCAACAGCAGCTGCTGCTTTTTCTTCTTTAATTTCTTCACTCTTTGCCTTAGAAGTTACTTTCTTTGCCATTATAAAAACCTTCTTTCTGATTATTCATTTAATCTATTTGTACAACCAAGTACTGTCTGAATTATAAACTCAAATTTTTAATTTGTCAAGTAAATAACGATCTAACGTTTGTATTATCATGATTATTAATAAAAAATCAATAATACAAGATACGATATTTATTATTATGCAGATGTTACAGATAGCAAATTTCGTTTTAAAATATTCTTAAAATATTCTTTTATTATTTTTTGATTTCTAAAATAATTTACTATGTAAATTGACAGAAACTAAACAGTATGATAAAATACTGTAAAAGGGGAGCTTGTACACAGGCTGAGAGGAAGGTTGACCTTCGACCCATGACCTGATTTGGATAATGCCAACGTAGGGACTATATTATTGTTTTCACGAGAGGTTTCTGAATCAGGGACTTCTCTTTTATATTTTTTTTGCAAGGAGGTTTTTTTATGGCTAATATAAACGGTTCTGAGATAAATGCTTCCGGCAAGACTGTATATGAATATCTTATTGAAAATAATTATACGCCGGCACGTGTTGCAGTTGAGCTGAATGGTGAGATCTTATCTAAAACCAAATTCAATGATACAATTATCAATGAAAATGATACTTTAGAAATTGTAGGATTTGTGGGAGGCGGCTGATATGAGCCTGAATAAGGAACAAGAAATGCGATATTCCCGCCACTTTGTTCTGAAAGAAATCGGTTTGTCAGGACAAAAAAAACTTCTGTCTTCATCTGTACTTGTTATCGGTGCAGGTGCGATAGGTTCGGCGGCAATTATTTATCTTGCAAGCGCGGGTATTGGTACTCTTGGAATAGCTGACTTTGATAAAGTGGATCTGTCGAACCTTCAGCGACAGGTTATACACAGAAATAACCGTACCGGAATGTACAAAACAGAATCCGCAGCTTTATCAGTTTCTGAACTTAACCCAGATGTAAATGTTATTGTTCACAACAGCGGTGTAAATCCGGATAACATTGATGAAATGATTAAAAAATATGATTTCATTTTAGATTGTACTGACAGGTTTGAAACAAAATTCCTTATTAATGATGCTTGCGTTATTGCTAAAAAGCCATATTGTCATGCAGGTGTTGTAAGATTTACGGGTCAGGTTATGACATATGTTCCCCAGAAAGGTCCATGTCTGCGATGCCTGCTTGGATATATTCCTGCCGCGGAAGATACCCAATACTGTTCGGAAGTTGGTGTGATCGGAGCTGCAACAGGTGTTATAGGCAGCATACAAGCTCTTGAAGCTATAAAGTATATTCTCGGAATCGGACAGCTTCTTTGCGGAAAAATTCTTAGCTTTGACGGACTTAATATTAATATCAGAATAAGTAATATTTCTGTAAATGATCCTGAGTGTAAAGTATGCGGTATAAGACCGTCAATATTTAGTGTGAGAGAAAACACGAACGAATACAAAATCCCAGTTAAATAATATCTTTAATTAATGAGAGGATGTTTATTATGATAAATAACGATAAGTTAATTCTCGGAGGACATGAATTCGATTCAAGATTTATTCTTGGCTCTGGAAAATATTCGCTTAAACTTATTGAAGCGGCAGTTAAATATGCAGGCGCTCAGATAATTACCCTTGCCGTACGCCGTGCAAATACAAAAGAGCATGAAAATATTCTGGATTATATCCCCGAGGGAGTTACCTTGCTTCCAAATACCTCAGGTGCGAGAAATGCTGAAGAAGCTGTACGTATTGCAAGGCTTGCAAGAGAATTAGGCTGCGGAAATTTTGTTAAGGTTGAGATTATGAGAGATACAAAATATCTTTTGCCTGATAACAGCGAAACCATTCGTGCAACTGATATTCTTGCAAAAGAAGGATTTATTGTCCTGCCGTATATGTATCCTGATCTGAATGTTGCACGGGATCTTGTCAATGCCGGAGCAGCAGCAGTTATGCCGCTCGCTTCTCCAATCGGTTCAAACAAAGGTCTTGCAACTAAGGATTTCATACAAATACTTATAGATGAGATAGATTTGCCTATAATTGTTGATGCCGGTATCGGCAAACCGTCGCAGGCATGTGAGGCTATGGAAATGGGTGCGGCTGCAATTATGTCAAATACTGCGCTTGCTACAGCAGGAGATCTTCCAATGATGGCTGATGCATTCCGCAGTGCCGTTATAGCAGGAAGAAAGGCTTTTCTTGCAAAACCGGGCAGAGTTCTTTCAAGAGGTGCCTCTGCATCTGATCCCCTGACAGGTTTTCTTCGTAATTAAAAGAAGGTGATTTTGAAATGGAAAATCAGTATTTTATTGACTCTGACAAATTATCACAAACTGCGCTTGATAAAAAACATAAACTTGAAAACAATCCTTCTTACAGAACAAACCATATGGAATATATGGAAGGAATGGAGATAATTGATTCTGATATATGCGAAAAGGTAATGTCGCAGGTAAAAAACTATGATTATGACAAGTATACAGCAAAGGACGTTATTGCTGCACTTGAACATGAGAATTGTACGATTGAAGATTTTAAAGCATTGCTTTCCCCTTCTGCATTGCCCTACCTTGAAAAAATGGCACAGCGGGCGAGAACTGAAACCGGCAAGCACTTCGGAAACACAGTGTATATATTTACTCCGCTTTATATAGCAAATTACTGTGAAAACTATTGTGTTTATTGCGGCTTTAATTGTTATAATGATATCAAGCGTATGAAGCTTAATATTGATCAAATAGAGCATGAAATGAAGGTTATTGCTGATTCGGGTATGGAAGAAATTCTTATACTCACAGGCGAAAGCAGATCTAAAAGTAGTGTCGAATATATAGGCGAAGCTTGTAAGCTTGCAAGAAAGTATTTTCGTATGGTAGGGCTTGAAATTTATCCCGTGAATACTGATGAATACCGTTATCTTCACGAGTGCGGCGCTGACTATGTAACTGTTTTCCAGGAAACATACGATACCGATAAATACGAAAAGCTTCATCTCTTAGGACACAAACGGGTATGGCCGTATCGTTTTGACGCTCAGGAAAGAGCTTTGATGGGCGGTATGCGAGGCGCAGGCTTTTCAGCCCTTCTCGGACTTTCAGATTTTCGTAAGGATGCTTTAGCAAGCGCCTTGCATGTCTATTTTCTGCAAAGAAAATATCCGCACGCTGAAATGTCATTATCATGTCCCCGTCTTCGTCCGATCATCAATAATGAAAAAATTAATCCTCTTGATGTCCATGAAACTCAGCTTTGTCAGGTATTATGCGCATACCGTATATTCCTTCCGTTTGTCGGCATTACTGTTTCATCAAGAGAAAGCGAAAGCTTTCGTAACGGTATAGTCAGAATTGCAGCAACAAAGGTTTCAGCCGGTGTTTCAACAGGTATAGGCGATCACGAAAGCAAATACAGCGGAAAGGAATCAGAACAGGCGCAGGGCGACGAGCAATTTGAAATTAGCGACGGAAGAAGCTTTAATAAAATGTACAATGATATTGCTAAAGAAGGTTTACAGCCTGTTTTGAATGATTATCTTTATGTTTAAGATCATTTGTATTACAAATAGGAAGCTTTGCGCTGAAAGCTATGTCAGTCGTCTTGAAAAAATAGCACAGGCTTGTCCTGATGGTATTATATTGCGTGAAAAGGATCTTGATGAAAATGAATACTATATTCTTGCCTCCGAAACGGCAGATATCTTTCGTAAATACTCTGTAGAATTTATTATGCACAATTTTACAGAAACCGCGCTCAGGTTAAAGTATGACAAAATACATCTCCCACTTTCTGTACTGCGGGAATCAAGAACTGATATATTACAGCACTTTAGTGTAATAGGCTGTTCATGCCACAGTATAGATGAAGCTAAGGAAGCCGAAAGGCTCGGAGCAGCTTATATTACAGCAGGGCATATTTTTGCAACGGATTGTAAGCCCGGACTTGCGCCCAGAGGTATTGAATTTCTCAGAAATATCTGCAAAGAAGTTTCAATACCGGTATATGCTGTCGGTGGTATCTGTATCAGTAATATTAAAACTATTTCTGATATAGGCGCAGCAGGATGCTGTATTATGAGTGGATTTATGCAGTGTGATAATGTCAATGAGTACTTAACAAAACTCAGGGAGGCAGTAAAATGAAGCTGAGAAAAGATGATCTTTTGTTATATGCAATTACCGATAGAACCGTAATCGGAAATCGTGATTTTTATTATGAAATCGAAATGGCGCTCGAAGGCGGTGTAACGATCTTGCAGCTCAGAGAAAAAAATCTTGATACTGATAATCTTGCTGAAATTGCCGAAAAGGTAAAAAAGATTTGTATCAAATATGATGTTCCTCTTATTATCAACGATAACCTGCAAGCAGCGCTGAAAAGCGGTGCGGACGGTATTCATGTCGGCGCAGAAGATATATCCGTAGAAGAAATACGTAGACTGACACACAAAGATTTTATTATAGGCGCTACGGCAAAAACTATTGAACAAGCAAGGTTTGCTGAATCAAACGGCGCTGACTATCTTGGCGTCGGTGCGGTATTTCCCTCGCCTACAAAGACCAACGCTAAGAGAATCACAACCGATGATCTTAAATCTATAACTCAGACTGTTAATATTCCTGTGGTCGCAATAGGCGGTATAACCTATGAAAATATACATACTCTGAAAAACTGCGGTATATCAGGCATTGCAGTTATTTCTGCATTATTTGCTGAAAACGATGTAAAGGATTCAGCTGAAAAGCTAAAAAATAAGATTGGCAAAATTGTATATTCTTTGTAAAATAGCTATATAAAACAAATCTCCCGAACATCCGGGAGATTTGTTTTATATGATAACCTTAGCATTTTTAAGCTTTTCGAGCAGTTTGAGTGTGGCTGGAATAATAATCATTTCTATGGAAACCATTATAAGTATCTGTGGAATTCTTATATATAGATTTGTCAGATAATTCATTCCGGAAAGCATATATAACCATATAGGAGTTATAAACGTACTGATACAAAGCTGAGTAACAGCTACCGAAATTATTATTCTTGGCAAGTTTCTTTTTTTATAAAGACATATGCCAAAAACAATACCAACAAGAATTTCAGTTGCTGTAATAGGCGGAAAAATCATTCCGTGAGGATTAAGAATACATCCGATTATATCTGCCATCCCCGCTACAGTACCTGCACCTATCGGTCCATAAAGATATGCTGCAATTACAACAGGTATGAATGTAAGCGTAATTTTCATACTGCTATTCGGACGGATCGTCAGATAGACGGCAATTACAGTACATAGTGCTGTCAGTATTCCCATAACTGCTAAATTTGAAGTTGATTGTCTGATATTGAATTTTTTGCTTTTTTCTGGATTTTTATTCATAAAAAAACCTCCTTAATATTAACATAAGCTCACGCTGTCAATAATAAGGAGGTTAACCGTCTTAATATTCTTGCAGCGGGATGCAATATATGTACCGCAAGTCAGACTTTTCGTTCATGTGACAACTCCCCGTTCACAAGACACTTAACGCACATATATTTACTCTGTCGTAGAATACTATATAACAATTATTAAATTTTGTCAAGCAGAATATAATAAAAATCCGACCGAGATCAATCGGTCGGACAAATGTTTACTTTTTCTTTATAGCTGATGCTTTATTCAAGACTATAATCATTGACAGACCTTCTGCAATTAAAGAAATACCATATATCTGCATCATAAATGAGGCAAAAGCAATTGGCTTTATGAAAATAATCGCTGCGAGACCAGCCGTAATACATGCAAAAATTAATGAAAGTACAAACATTATTCCTTTGTTTTTACGCAAAGAAAAAGAATGCATAAACATCAGCAGTGCTCCGTATGCAAGTATTACACCTGTCACATATTGAAACACGGTGATAAAAAAATTAGATTTTACAATCAATGCAACTCCGAGAATGATCTGTACAACTCCTGCAATCAGATCGAAAATTTCCCGCTTTTCCTTTTTCAATGCAAAGTAAATAATCATTTTAATTACACCCATTGCTGTAAGTACCGAACCGATTATAATACAAAGCATTTCAAGCGTATTATCAGGCCTTAAAACAATAAAAACTCCCAATCCTAACAAGAGCAACCCATCGAAAAAATAACTTTTAAAAAGAATTTTGAGCAATTTTGACATTTTGTTTCCTCCTTTATGTTGACAATTGTTTAATACTACTATATAATTATAACAGTATAAATTATTATTGTCAATAATTTAATTGTATTCTAAATGTTAAATTTAATAAAAATGACAAACCAATTGTTTTAGGAGGATTACAAATGTCTGAAATACATATTATGACACACCCTTTGATACGTCATAAGATTACTCTATTACGAATGGAAAGCACCGGAACTAATGAATTCCGAAAATTAGTTGAAGAAATTGCTGTGCTTATGGGATATGAAGCCTTAGCTGATCTTAAAACCAAAGACGTTGAAATAAAAACACCTATTGAAGACTCAATTCAGCCTATTATTGACGGTAAAAAAATGGCAATAGTGCCTATACTTCGTGCCGGGCTTGGAATGGTTGGAGGGTTGCTTGCTCTTGTGCCTAATGCAAAAATCGGACATATTGGCATGTACCGCGATGAAAAAACACATATTCCCCATGCTTATTATTGTAAGCTTCCCCCGCTTATAAGTCAAAGACAAATTATTGTGGTTGATCCGATGCTTGCTACAGGTGGTTCTATGATAGATGCTGTCAGTGAAATCAAAGCACAAGGAGGCAGTTGCATTAAGTGTATGTGTATAATTGCTGCTCCTGAAGGAGTTGATGCCTTCAGAAAAAAACATCCTGACGTTGAATTATACATTGGTGCTCTTGATCGTTGTCTTAACGAAAATGCATATATTTGTCCGGGGCTTGGAGATGCAGGTGACAGGATATTCGGAACTAAATAGTAACAAATACAGTTATTTTAAGCTATAAATACGTAATAACATAAACAGAGGATTGTTCAAAACCTAAAGGTCCTCTGTCTTATATTTTGTTAAAGCTTTTCAATGCAAACTCATTAATTTTATGATCCTGTTATACAATCACCATTTATTATCAGCAAAAATCATGAACATATTTCATTTCAATTTTTGCTGACATCAATCTTTGACAATGGATTTGAATTCAGACCTTTCTGAATCTGTTCATCTGCGATATGGGTATAGATCTGGGTAGTTCCCAGATTTGAATGTCCAAGTATAGCCTGAAGAGTTCTTATATCTACTCCGCCTTTCTGATACATCAACGTTGCAGCGGTATGTCTTAATTTATGGGGCGAATATCCCTGATTTCCAAGTCCGATTTTTTCAAGGTAATGATTGACAATATAATAAACGCCTTTACCAGTAATGCGGCAATTTTTTTTGCTTATGAAAAGAGCATTCTTATCAGCAATACCATTAACAGGCCTGACTTTAAGGTAGTTTTTAAGCGCATTTACACAAGCCTGATTCAGAAATAGTGTTCTTTCCTTGTTTCCCTTTCCTCTTACTGTAAGCATATTTTCGCTGTTTATATCAGAAAGATTTATTCCAACGAGTTCCGAACGTCTGAGACCACAGTTTAAAAAAAATACCAGTATACAATAATCTCTTTCTTTGAATTCCCCATCAACCGCTTTCAGAAGATTCAGACTATCTTCCAATGTCAGATATTTAGGAAGTTTCTTACCTTTTTTAGGAGCTTCAAGCTCCTCGGTCGGATTATATGACAGTTTATGTGTTTTCACAGTGAGATAGTTGAAAAAATCCCTCAGACTTGATGTTTTTCTTGATCTTGTTGAAGGATTATTTCCTCTTTCATCTTTACAATAATTTAGAAAAAGGAGTATTTCTGAAAATGTTACGGATTTGACCATTTCCAGATCTACACAAGAAATATCAATTTTATCTATTTCGATATCTTTATTAATTAGTCCGCGGTCTTTGATTATAAATCTGAAAAAAGTTCTTAAATCTCTGTAATACTCGTCAACTGTAAGATCTGACCGGCCCTTTATATTGCCTATGTAGTATAAAAACTCTCTTATTATCGGCGGTGCCTCCTTAAAAATCAAATAACTCATAAGTTCTCTTCCTCCTTTTTTTGTTATTATACCATCCAAATTATTTAAAGTCAAAGTCCGGCCGGCGGCGGATAGTGGCGTGTTCGCGATTCCGTTCGATTTGCTCACTGCGTAGTAAGCGTAATTACGTTTCAGTCACGCTGCAACACCGTTTAACTCCATTTTTCAGTCTTTCCAGTCCATCAAGAAGTGTTTTTTCAGGACAGGCAACATTCATTCTAAGAAAACCCTCTCCTCCTTTGCCGTAACAGCTTCCTGCCATTACATATAGTCCGGTATTTTTCCTTGTATTTGAAGCAAGGTCTTTGCTGTCTGTTTTCAATGCTGTACAATCAAGCCATAATAGATATGTCGCATCTCCCCAGACAAGCTTTATCTGAGGTATCTCTTCATGAAGAAAGCTTCTTACAATAAGCTTGTTTTTATAAACATACTTATTCAGTTCTTCAAGCCATTCTCTTCCTTTTGTAAATGCCGATACCGCTGCCACTGCCGCAAATGAATTCGGCATTGATATTTCATCCTTTTCAATTGAAGAACAGACTTTGCTCCTGATGTCATCATTCGGAATATAAAGTGCAGAAGTCTGAAGTCCTGCAAGATTAAATGCTTTTGTGGGCGCTATACATGTGATACTGTTGTTTTTATTTATTTCAGATACCGATGCAAACGGTACATACTTTTTTTCTGGAGTAATAATATCGCAGTGTATCTCATCTGATACTATCAATACATTATACTTACTGCACATCTCTCCTATTCTCTGTAAATCAGAACTGCTCCAGATTGTGCCTGTAGGATTCTGAGGATTGCAGACTATCATCATTTTAGAATCGGGCTCAGAAAGTGATTTTTCCAGAATTTCATAATCAATGTAATAGCCAGTCCGGTCATATATCATTTTTACTTCCAATACCTGTCTGCCGTTGTCTTTTATACAGTTATAGAAATGATTATAATTCGGTGAAAGCAAAACTATCTTATCTTTCGGAGCAGTAAGATTACGAATAATAGATGATATTGCAGGTACAACACCTGTACAAAACATCAGGTGTTCTCTTTTCATTTCCATTCCATGATACATTTTCCACCAGTTAATATAAGCGTCATACCATTCGTCACGAAGCTTACTGTAACCAAAAACCGGGTGTTTGAGTCTGTTATAAAACGCATCTACTATTTCCGGTGATACAGAAAAATCCATATCTGCCACCCACATAGGCAATTCATTTTCTTTAATATCCCATTTAATCGAGTCTGTGTTTCTGCGATCTATTATTTTATCAAAATCGAACACTATAATCCCCTCATTTTACTCTTATAAATTCAATTGTTTTCATCAGTCAGAATACTTATTGCTTTGTCTGCGTCACTGTCTTCAAGCCCGCTTCTCCAGCCGTTATCAGAAAACTTATCTTTTCTCCGTGTAATAACCACATGATCAGAAAGTGTTCCCCAATTCCATCGTGAATCGTCAAGAATTACATAGTTTTTTACATCCTTATGGGTCTCGAGCCATTCACTTATTTCTTCCGGTCGGGAATTTGGTCCGTACGATACTTCATTAGTAACACCGTATATGTTCAGGCCATATTTTTCGAATGATGTTATAAGCATCAAATAATTATCAGTTACCCGCTTATCTTCGCAATTTTTCCAGTTGTTATAAAACAATCGCCACGAAGAAGTCAAAATGATTTTTGCACCTGAAGCATCCACTATCCGTTTTAGCCGTATAACCATATTATTATCAATTACCGTCTTATGTTCATCCGGAGAATCAAAATTGTTCAGTACACCATCTATATCAAGAAATATAATCTTTTGAATTGGTTTATTCATATCTGTTGCCACCATTTGTTTTAAACTGTATTAAATTCAGCTTTCTGTCGTCATAAAAAAGTTTATTGATTACCTATATCTTTTCAGGCTTTGAATAAAACATGGATTTTCTGCTTATTATGTACCGTCATTCACCCTGAGGCACATTTTTATTCAGACTTTTGTTGCGGTAATTCAGATTTGTTCTAAGCGTATATCCTTGTTTTTCCCAGAAAGAATTCGCCGTATTGTTATCACTAAAAACGAGTCCGAATATTTTTGTAATTCCCTCTTTTTGAAGAGCTTCTTCTGCCATTCGGACAAGTCTGTAGGCTATACCCTGACAGCGAAAATCAGGATGTACGCACAAATGATGAATTATCGCGCGTCTTCCGTCATGACCGGTCAGTATCACACCTACTACCTTCTTTTCGATATTATCCGTATAAGCTAAAAAACAAGTTGTTGGATTACGCTTCAAATATTTTGCTATTCCGTCCTTGCTGTCATCTATTGGATTCAAAGCTCGTCTTGATTGTTCCGTACTATTCCAAAGTTAAAATATTTCATAATAATCATTTATATTAACAAGTCTGAATTTTATAATCATACTGTTTTCTCCATCTCCATTTGTATTTATTTTCAGATTCAATATATTTTTATATCAAACTAATCTTACTCATATTTTTAATATGCTAATCTCAGGGCGGTAGTTGTACTATTCTGTATTGTAACAAAATCTTGAAACTGTAAGTATTAAGTATAATTTTACCACATAATGCTTAAATTTAAAAGATTAATTTTTCTTTTTTACATCGCTTTTCACATCGCCGTCATTCTTATTTGTATACTGCTTTACATTTCAATCTATTTTTTACATATCATAGAAACATTGCCTAATAGATGATTTTTTGAATTTGCAGTGATAACAAACACAGAAAACATAATAATTTTTTAAATATTAATATTAATTAATATGATAGTATTACAAGGCCCCCCGGCGAGGGTCCCTGAACCTCCTGCGCTTTTTGGAGTAAGGAGGTTTCGCACTCTGCGGAGTGCGACCAAAGGCCGGCGAAACTTTTGTGTTTTGTCACGAGATTATATGATAATAATATAATACTATTTTTCCGTTTTTATATTCTCTTTGAATATTTTACTCGTCCCAAGGATATAAACACTTGAATCATCTGCAAAATATGCTTTTCTTGAATCGGAAGAAACAGTTTTTTCTGATATAGCTTTCCCCTGTTCAGTATATACCGTTAATTCTCCAGGTGTCAGAACTACAAGCTTATCGTTTCTGCGATCCATCGACAATACCTTTTCATCTGTTGTAAACTCAGCTTCTTTTTTACCATCAGAATTGATCGATATTACGTCACAGCGATGTCCGTCGGAGCTTGCTGAAAGCGCAAGCATCAGCCCGCCTCCCTTTATAGTTCTGTAATCTGTGAGTGATCTCATATCATACTCAATATCGGTCTTCTTATTGTTTTCTACGTCTATAAAATAGGATCTTTCATTTCCTATTGCAAATACGTTTCCATTGTCAAGGTAAACTACATCATATATAAACGATTCATCAAATTCATATTTCCTTAAATAATTACTTTGACTGAAATCAAGTATATATATTACAGAAATAATACTTCCGTTGTTCGCAGATACACCGCTTAATGCCGCTCTTGTACCATCGTTATTTATTGATACGTTGTTTACATAATAATCTGCGAATGAATAGGCATACTTCTTATTATTATCGTTTTTATATACACTCAATTCCGCAAGATAATCAGTTCCATGATTAAGTATAGCATATGTTCCGTTTGGCGCAACATCTGCCTCAAAAATCTTTTTCTCACTTGATTCCTTATGTACTACACCATCCCGGTTTATTATCATATAACCTGTGGCATCACAGTTATAAATTATGGAATAGTACGGATTTGAGCTCATGATCGGATTTGCAAATGAATGCTGTGAATTCTGATATTCGCCTGCATTTGAATTCAATACTACCACTGATGTATCGCTGCAATATACTACGGATTTATCCATTACTGAAAAGTTTCCTTTTTCAATTACTGTTCCGTTGAATCTTACCGGATATCCGTTTCCCTCGGTTTTGCCAAGCAAATCGTAATGCAGCCAGTGTGATATTTTTTCCGGCGTCAGATTATCCAGATTCAAAAGCGCCAGTACCGCAATTACAGACAAAATAAGTATTAGAAATACCTTCAGGAATTTTTTTGTCAGGTTTTGCGGCATAGGTTCTGCATCACTATATTCACGCAGCGGCGCATCCTCATAGCTGGTATATTCCCTGTTTTTCGTTTTTTTAGGATCTGATTTCTGGTAACGCCCTTTCTTTTTTTTCATTTCTTTTTTCCTTTCGTGAAAAAACATCAATATATTACCCTGTTCAGATATAACCCCTGCGGCGGAGCAGTAGGTCCTGCCTTATTTCGGTCCTCCGCAGCAATAATTGAAGGTATCTGTTCGGGCAATATTTTTCCTTGCGCCACATATAGCAGCGTCCCGACAATTATTCTGACCATATTATACAGGAAACCGTCTGCCTCTACTGTTATCGTCACCATACCGTCTGCGCGTGTAACAGACAGCTTCCTTATCGTTCTGTGGAAATCTCCCTTTTCTCTGTTATCCAAGGTACAAAAAGAAGTAAAATCATGTCTACCAATAAAATATGAAGCAGCCTTGTTCAACTTTTCTATATCAATTTCATACCAGTAATGAAGCGCATAGCCATCAAGAAAAGGATTTCGTATCTCCTGATTCCAGATTTTATATACGTATTCTTTACCCTTACATGAATATCTCGCATGAAAATCCTCTGCCTCTTCACTTGCTGAAAGCACGGCTATACTCGGAGGAAGATAATTATTCAGCGCCGATGGTATACGTTTGACAGGTATACGGTGTTCCGTATGAAAATTAAGGCAATACATATTTGCATGTACTCCTGAATCTGTACGGCTGCACCCCTTTATATCAGGACATTCGCCGAATACACTGCTCATTGCCTGCTGAAATACCTCCTGAACTGTCACAGCATTATTCTGTATCTGCCATCCATGATAGTGTCTGCCATCATATGCAAGAGTCAATAGTATGTTTCTCATAGTCTACCTCTTTCAGAAAATTATCGGAAAGTAAACATTGCACAGGATAACTCCGGTAAATACTATTGCAGAGATCAATGCCGCAGCAAGATCGCAAAGACGGAATTTTGAAATTTTCATTTTTGTTCTGCCCTTTCCGCCATTGTAGCAACGGCATTCCATTGCCATTGCGAGATCATTTGCTCTGCGGAATGATGATACAAACAGCGGTATAAGTACCGGTACAAGTGATCTGACTCTATGAAATATACTACCGCTTTCCATATCAGCACCCCTTGCCTTCTGAGCATTCATTATCTTATCTGTTTCCTCAAGAAGAACCGGTATGAATCTAAGCGCGATTGTCATCATCATTGCAATTTCGTGTACTTTGATATGAAAAATCGTCAATGGTTTCAGCAGCCGTTCAATAGCGTCTGTCAGATCATTCGGTGATGTCGTATAGGTCAGCACTGCGCTGACCATCATAAGCAATGCAATTCTCACTATAACAAACAGCGCATTGCATACACC
This sequence comes from uncultured Ruminococcus sp., assembly GCA_902773025.1. GTDB lineage: Bacteria > Bacillota > Clostridia > Oscillospirales > Acutalibacteraceae > UBA1213. The sequence continues at coordinate 19,839 of CACYDC010000251.1, read as the reverse complement.
TCCTGTTGTTATTCTGAGTTCCCACCATTGCCATATTATTTCTCCTGTTCCGTAGAAAAGATTAAAAATACCGGTTAAAATAACAATAAATAGAATTACTCTAAGACTTTTCAGATATTTCATAAAGCTTATTTTCGTCATCAAAATGACAGCAATAGAAAACAAGCTTATAAGAAGCAGGGAAACAAAATTTTTACATAAAAATATAAATACGATCAATGCAATCAGCAATAGTATTTTTGTTCTTGCCTGCAGCTTATGCAGAACAGAATCTCCAGGCATAAACTGCCCGAGTGTTATCTCTCTGACCAATGTTATCATTCCTTCCGAAGATTATTGTTCAGACACCTGACAGACAGTTCAGTATTTCATTAAAGCCTTGTTCGACTGTCAGAATAGTCGGATCAACGTTTATTCCTCTTTTTCTGAGCATCAGCATTATTTTTGTGATCTGAGGTACTCTCAGTCCAAGCTTTTCAAGCTCATCACCCTTTGAAAACACGGCCTCTGTTCTGTCAAGCATATATTTTTTTCCTTTTGACATCACAAGTATTCTGTCTGAAATTTTTGCAATATCCTCCATACTATGCGATACAAGAAGAATTGTATTCTTCCTGACATTATGATAATCAACTATTCTTGATAAAAGCGCATCTCTTCCTAACGGATCAAGTCCCGCAGTCGGTTCATCAAGAATCAATACATCCGGGTCCATTGCAATAACTCCTGCAATTGCTGCTCTGCGTTTTTCGCCTCCGGATAGTTCAAAAGGAGAAATTCCAAGCTGATCTTCACGAAGCCCGGTAAACTCCGCTGCCGAACGTACTCGTCTGTCTATCTCATCATCATCAAGCTTCATGTTTTTCGGGCCGAAAGCGATATCCTTATACACTGTTTCCTCAAACAGCTGATATTCCGGATATTGGAATACCATCCCCACCTTGAAACGTACTTTTCTGATCTGCTTCGGCTTTTCCCATATATCTTTCCCGTCAAGATATATTTTACCGTCGGTCGGTTTTAAAAGACCATTCAGAAGCTGTACAAGCGTAGATTTACCCGAACCGGTATGTCCGATAATTCCTACAAATTCTCCGCTCTCTATTTCAAAGCTTACATCGTCAAGCGCTGTTTTTTCAAATGATGTTCCCTGACTGTATACAAATTTTACATTCTCGGCTTTTATGACCGGCATCAGACATTTCTCCCCGTTTAATGATTTTTCAGAAGCTTTTCAATTGCGTCTGCACATTCATCCTCATTAAGCACACATTCCGGCAATTCATATCCGCAGCCTTTTAGCTTATGCGCAAGTTCTGTTGCCTGAGGAACATCAAGTCTGTGTTTTTTCAACAGCTCCACCTTTGAAAAAACATCCCGCGGTTTTCCTTCAGTCAGAACATTACCTGAATCCATTACAATAACTCTGTCGGCAAGAACCGCCTCTTCCATATAATGAGTGATCAGAATTATTGTAATACCCATATTGCGGTTCAGGTCAATTATAGTGCGGATAACCTCATCTCTTCCCTGCGGGTCAAGCATTGCTGTAGGCTCATCAAGTACAATACATTCAGGCTCCATTGCTATTATTCCGGCAATAGCTATTCTCTGCTTTTGTCCTCCTGAGAGTTTATCCGGAGAATGCCGTCTGTAATCATACATGCCCACTGCTTTCAGCGCTTTATCAACACGATCTCGTATTTCTTCGGGCTGAACTCCGAGATTTTCACATCCGAAAGCAACATCATCCTCTACTACTCCGGCTACTATCTGATTGTCAGGGTTCTGCAATACAAGGCCAACCTTTTTTCGTATTTCAAAAAGTCTGTCATCATCCTTTGTATTTATTCCGTCTACGGTTATTTCCCCTGTTGTAGGCAGATACAGCGAGTTCAGATGTTTTGCGAGCGTAGACTTTCCGCATCCGTTATGTCCTACTACAGCAACGAATTCGCCTTTGCCTATTGTAAGCGTTACACCCTTGAGGGCATATTCATCGCTGTCCTCATTTTCATCATATGTAAAATACACGTTTTCTGTTTTTATGAATTCCTTCATTCATTTCTCCTGACTAAGCATTACTGCATATTGGGACTCTGTCACAAACCCTGCCGAGGGAAACCTTTTTTTAGAAAAAAAGGTTATCCCCCGACCCCTTTCCAAAAAAACTTGCGTTTATTCTATTAAAAAAGGTACAATATTTTGAAAACTGATTTCCGTTGGATAATACGTCTTTGATCAATTCTGACTTTCCCATATAGCTGTACTTCCGCACGGCAGCGCAAGACCGCTTTGTGTGACGTGAAGACCTATTTCCGACCCCGATACTTTTCCGCCGAACCTCGGTTTAAGCATAACGTTTAAGAGATATTCCATAACCGAAGGCGGCAGTCCGGTCGTATATGAATTCAGTATAAAGAACAATGCATCGTCTGAAAGTATAGGCAGACACAGTTCAACAAGCGAAAACAGCTGTTCCTCAAGCTTCCATACTTCTCCTCCCGGTCCTCTTCCATATGACGGGGGGTCCATTATTATACCGTCATAAACATTTTCGCGTCTATGCTCACGCTGTACAAATTTAACACAATCATCTACAAGCCATCTTACCGGTCTGTCAGCAAGCCCACTCAGCTGAGCATTTTCCTTTGCCCACTGCACCATGCCCTTTGAAGCGTCAACGTGACACACGCTTGCCCCTGATTCAAGGCACGCAAGTGTTGCCGCGCCTGTATACGCAAACATATTCAACACCTTTACAGGTCTGCCGGCCGCTCTGATCTTTTCGGATACAAAATCCCAGTTAACTGCCTGTTCAGGGAATACACCAGTATGCTTGAAGCCCATTGGTTTAATGCCGAAGGTCAAATCATTATATCTTATCGTCCACTGCTGAGGTACTTTTTTCATATACTGCCACGCGCCGCCGCCGCTGGAACTGCGTTTATATCTTGCATGAGCCTGATGCCAGAGAGGATTCTTCTTTTCAGTATGCCAGATTATTTGAGGATCAGGACGTATAAGAATAATATCCCCCCACCTCTCCAGACGTTCTCCGTCCGAACAATCTATCAGCTCATAGTCTTCCCATTGTGCTTCGCGCATTTTTATTCCTCCATTGAAACTTTTGGAAACAAAGACTTTGTGCAGAGCAGTTTTCCGCTCTGCACAGAACATCATGATAATTACTGTTTCAGCTGTCAGTTTTTCTTATCACAGCCGGGTACCTCAAGAACAGCACCTCTGTTGCCGGAGGTAACAAGTGACGCATATCTTGCAAGATATCCTGTTGTTATCTTTGGTTCTCTCGGCTTCCACTCTGCTTTTCTCTTTGCAAGTTCTTCATTGCTGAGCTTAACGTTTATAGTGTTTGCATTTATATCAATTTCTATAATATCACCGTTTCTGATAAGCGCTATAGGTCCGCCCACTGCTGCTTCAGGTGATACATGCCCAATCGATGCACCTCTTGTTGCACCTGAAAAACGTCCGTCTGTAATAAGCGCAACTGTACTTCCGAGTCCCATACCCATTATCGCAGATGTCGGGTTAAGCATTTCTCTCATACCCGGACCGCCCTTCGGACCTTCATAACGGATAACAACAACATCACCTTCAACGATCTCACCGCCGTTTATAGCTGCCATAGCATCCTCCTCACAATCGTATACCTTTGCAGGTCCGGAATGTTTAAGCATTTCCGGAGCAACTGCGCTGCGCTTTACTACACATGAGTCGGGCGCAAGATTACCTCTGAGAACGGCTATTCCGCCTGTTTTGCTGTACGGATTTTCAACCGGTCTGATAATTTCAGGATTCTTATTGAGTACACCGCTGATATTTTCTGCTATTGTTTTACCTGTACAGGTAATAAGATCTGTTTTAAGCAGTCCGAGCTTATTTACCTCGTTCATTACGGCATAAATACCGCCTGCTTCATTCAGATCCTCCATATATGTATGTCCTGCCGGAGCAAGATGACAGAGATTCGGTGTATGTGAGCTTATTTCGTTTGCTATATCAAGATTAAGATCTATTCCACATTCATGCGCGATTGCAGGCAGGTGAAGCATACTGTTTGTACTGCATCCCAAAGCCATATCCATTGTAAGTGCATTGCGGAAAGCATCCTCTGTCATGATATCACGAGGACGAATATCCTTTTCAAGCAGCTCCATTATTTTCATTCCGGCATGTTTGGCAAGTCTTATTCTCTCTGAATATACAGCAGGTATGGTGCCGTTTCCGCGCAAAGCCATTCCGAGCACTTCAGTAAGGCAATTCATAGAATTTGCTGTATACATACCGGAGCATGATCCGCAGCTCGGACATACCTTGTTCTCAAATTCATCGAATTCCTCAGCATTTATTTTTCCGGAATTATATGATCCGACTGCTTCAAACATACTTGAAAGGCTTCTTTTTTCTCCTTTTACCCGGCCGGCAAGCATCGGGCCGCCGCTAACGAAGATCGTCGGAATATTTAGTCTTGCCGCAGCCATCAGAAGTCCCGGTACATTTTTATCACAGTTAGGAACCATAACCAACGCATCAAATGCATGAGCTATTGCCATTGCTTCTGTAGAGTCAGCAATAAGGTCACGGGTAACAAGAGAATACTTCATTCCCTTATGTCCCATTGCTATTCCGTCACATACTGCTATAGCAGGAAATACAACAGGATTTCCTCCTGCCATAGCAACACCTGTTTTAACAGCATTTACTATTTTGTCTATATTCATATGGCCGGGCACGATCTCATTATAAGAGCTTACGATACCGATCATCGGTTTTGCTATTTCCTCATCAGTCATGCCCAGAGCCCGAAGAAGTGATCTCTGAGGCGCACATTGTGTACCCTTGCTTATTGCATCACTATTCATAATTTTTAACCTGCCTTTTTATATATTCTGTAGTGTTCAATTTATACACATACACCTTTAAACATATACTATTATAAGTTTTTACCACACTAATGTCAATGGTTTTATATCAATATAACTGCCATTATCTTATTTCATGAAACACACGTTTTTTTGACAAAAACCAAAAGTACGGCACAGCACTAAGCTAATACCGCACTTTTGGTAAAAAAGGAGTCACTAAACATGAAGAAAAAATCTATGTAATAATTACTTTCCAAGGAATGCTGCACCAATTATACCTGCATCATTGCCAAGCTGTGCAATGCAAACCTTTGTCTGTCTGTCATTATGCTTTGTATAGCGGTCACGCTCAATTATCTTCATGAGCGGTTCAAGAAGGTAATCCCCCTCTTTGCTTATTCCGCCGCCGATACACAGTATTTCCGGCTGGAATACATTGATAATATTTACAAGACCGCAGCCAAGGTAATCAACATACATATCAATTACTGATTTTGCAAGCGGACAACCCTGTTTTGCTGCATCAAATGCAGTTTTTCCATCAATTTTGTTCAGATCTCCGTTTATCATTTTATAAATAGGATACTGCGGTGCCTGTTGGATCGAGCAAGCTTCTTTTGTCATATTGATAAGACCTGTTGCCGAAGAATAAGCCTCCCAACAGCCCCTTCTTCCGCACGTACAAAGACGTCCATTATGCTGAATAACAGTATGTCCTACTTCTGCTCCGGCATAATTGGAACCGCTGTAGATCATTCCATCAACAATAATACCGCCGCCAACACCTGTTCCGAGTGTTATCATAACAGCATCATTTGCATCCTTTGCCGCGCCTACACAGAACTCACCGTATGCAGCAGCATTTGCATCATTTTCAACATAGATCTTTGTACCGAGCCTCTGTTCCATCATATTTACAATTTCCCAGTTATGGAAACCGAAGTTATTTGCAAATTCAATAACACCTGTTTCACTATTGACAGCACCGGGAGCTCCGATACCGATATACTGAACATCGGCAATTGTAAGACCTGCATTTTCAAGCGCTGACATTGCCACTGCTGCCATATCATCACAGATAGCATCCATCGTCCGGGGTACGCTTGTTTTACAGCTTGCCTTCACTACAATTTTACCGTCATCATCTACCACGCCGGCAACGATATTTGTTCCGCCGAGATCAATACCTAAATAGTACATAGTTTTTTGCCTCCAATACAAAAAATTTCCTATGACCATTATAACATATAGTACAAATTAATAAAAGAAAAATCTGAAAATATTTTATTTTTATCACTTTGAACAATCTTTTGACTGATTTCATGGTGATTTTAACCAAACACAAATAAGGATTTCACGCAAATTCTAAGCCAATATCAGGATGTTTTATTACTGTCGAGATAATTTATCAAAAAACATCTTGCAAGACTTCCGGGTTTAATTTCTTCCCTTGCACGATCAGGTGTAAACCACTTTGCCGTATCAACTTCTCCGGTATTCAGTCCGCTGAGCGATTCGCTGTTTACAATACAACTGAAATTCAGCATGAGCGTATTGCTTTTTTCAAAATAAGCGCTCTTATTAAATTTCATTGATATAACATCAAGTCCGATTTCTTCCCTTATTTCCCTTACAACTGCCTGTTCAGCGCTTTCTCCCTTATTGATATACCCTGCTACAAGAATATTATCCCTTTTTCCATACTGCTGTATAAGTAATATTTTTGTTTTATCACAGTTTTGTACAATCATACTTACAGCAGCGGAAAATATAGGAAAACGGTATTCTCCGCAGCTTTCGCAATATGGAATTATACCTTCTCCATCGAGTTTTCTCTGTACTAACCCTGTACCGCATTCATAGCAGTATTTCATCCTGAAAATCTGCTCCTTTCCGTATTTTCCATGTTTCTGACCTGAGCGGAAAATTCAGCCTCTTGCCGTCATAAACAAACCGTCCAAATAAAAATGACGACAGCATAAACAACGTTACTCCTGCGGTTATCTCAAAAGGATATGCTGTTAGGCTTGCAGGTGAGATAAGATATGGAAGTATTGCCAATGCCGCAGCAGGAGGAAACGGTTTTTCAAGAATTATGAGAAGATACATTGATGCAGCGGCTGATATGAATACCCCGGCTGTCAGACTTAATGAAAGAACAGAACAAATCAACAGTCTTGATATAGTTCCGATAAGTGCGCAGGCAATCAAACAAAGAGCTGAAGAAAGCGGTGTTTTTCTTGCCGGACTATCCTTATATGAACATTCAGCAAATGCAACTATGAGCGGCGGTGCAATGATATATATTGAATTTAATACAGATGCTGTAATTGTAATTGCAATTACAACAGCAGTAAGGAAGCCTGTTCTAATCAGTTCTGACTTAGTTGCAGTTATTTCGGTACGGTATTCATCCGGCTGACGCAAACCGATTTTTTCAAAAAGAAACTGCTGAAGTATGACTACCGACGTTAAAATTATTACTGAAAGCGGATAAAGTATGCTTTCGGTATGTGTTATAATCGGAAGAATTGCCGCAGATATCATAGGCAGCATTGTACTTTTTGTAAAGTAAAGAGCTGTACAGCATATTACAAATGCTGCTGTTACCTTTATTGTCAGCGGCATCGGAATATAAACAGAAAGAAAAAAACCTGCAAATCCGGCAATTGTCATAAGAACCATCATTTTTACCGGTGTCACCTTCCACGGCATTTTTTCGGATACCAATGCTCCAAAAGCAAGCGCAGCTGTTTCGGGAAAAAGTATTTCTTTTTCTCCGAGTATCTCACTCAGAAAAACCATTAACGTCACCGTTAGAATTGCGGATACTGCTTTGATATGTAATTTCCAGTTTTGCATCAATATTTCCCCATTCCGAATCTGACTATTGTTCTGACTATACGTAATACTGTTCTCAAATAAATAACAGACAACTTTAATGTAAAGCACTGTTGGCTTTTGCAGTGGCAAAAGCCTTAAATGATAGTATTACAGGGACCCCCGGCGAGGGTCCCTGAACCTCCTGCGCTTTTGGGAGTAAGGAGGTTTAGCACTCTGCAGAGTGCGACCAAAGGCGCTGCCTTTGGAAACCGCGGCCTTTGAAAAGGCCGGCGAAACTTTAGTGTTTTGTCACGAGATTTAGTGTTAAGCTTTTCACTAAGTACCGCGGGAACAACATTATCACGCTGTTTTGTAGCGAACACGACAGCGGAGGCACTCCGACGAAACTTTGTAGTTTTGTCTTCTTATTATGTTATAATAATATAAATATGGCAAAGGGAGAACAGCAGCCAGAACCGTTCTCCCAGTTATTTATTGTTTGCAGAGTCATACCTCAGCTATTACTTCGACCTCACAGAGAACGTTTTTAGGGAGTGTTTTTACTGCCACACACGAACGCGCCGGCTTGCTTGTAAAATAACTGCCGTAAATCTCATTAAATTTTGCAAAATCATTCATATCGGCCAGAAAACATACTGTTTTCACAGCCTTTTCGAGAGATGAGCCTGCCTGCTCAAGAACAGCCTTAAGATTTTTCATAACCTGTTCTGTCTGACCCTCAATAGTATCTGACTCAACATTTCCTGTTGCCGGGTTGATAGCTATCTGACCTGAAGTGAAAACAAGTCCGTTTGTTTTAATTGCCTGTGAATAAGGACCTATAGCCTCAGGCGCATTTTTTGTGTAAACCTTTTCTGACATATTTACTCATTCCTTTTGTATTTGTAGTAGTTTTTTACGTCCCTCTCCAAGGACATTTTCTTATGGATTCAGTCCTACGGCATACGTCAGCAGGCTTTCATTTGACCATGACAGATACGCTCCGCTATAGCCGTTCCTTCTGAGTATATCCTCGACCTTATCCCCGGCTTCTTTATAATCGTTTTCGTCTGCAAATCTAAGTTCAATAAGATTTCTTCCGCTATCGTACTGTTCCTTAACAGAAAGCTCAAGTGAAGCATTATCATCTTTTTCTATAAAACATCCTTTTTTACGGTGATAATTATCTCCGGTAATTAAAGCATTACTGCTGTCTGTCTGTTTTTTTTCAGGATGGTGCTCGCTGAGTTTTTCCATTTCGCTTTTAAGCAGTCCGAAATAATCATGTATTATATACGGTTCACCATTCTTATCAAATTTATCAATATCATCCCATGTTATATCGGCATAGCATTCTCCGCTGTTATAATACGGAAGCTTATTCCAGATATGTGTATCAGAATAAATCTCATATCCTTTCAGGCCGAGCCTTTCAAGAAGATATGTCATTGAATACGTGTAACCCTGACACACTGCCTTATGCTCAGCCAATGCGCCGTAAATATCATGACTATGTTTGTTTTCATCCTTCTTATCAAAGGTTATCCTTTTTATCAGTTCGTCATGCAGTATGAGAGTTTTTTCCCAGTCATCCGATCCGTCAGGAATAACGGAAATAATATCCTGTACTTCTTTTTCTATTTCCGCCTGCATTTCCTTGTTTTTTCCGGCATCTTCCTTATATTCAAACATATAGGTTTTTGTTTTGCTTCCGGCAATACTTGAGATTTTGAATCCCTCTACCCAGAAATTCTCCTTACAGATATCCTCCCATTCAAGATTTTGATCTGTTCCCCTGATTGCTATCTGAGGTTCAAGTTCGCTGAGATAACCGGATAATTCTTTGTAAGATTTTTCCGGCTCATCAGTATCCCAATCAATCAGCGGTATATTTTCCGGTATACTATCCTCTGCACTTACATCCGGATTTTTGCTTGTTATTTCAGAAAAGAGATCACCGCAGTAGGAATTATAAATCATAACAGCACAGGCAAATATCACAGCTATTGACAATACTGCAAATATTCCTTTTCCGATTTTCAATCAGGCATCACCTCTTTCGGACAACAAGTTTATGCCTCCCTGATTCTTCATGATTGCATACGAATTCTTTTTTAAAGGATATCAACAGATTCACTGTACTATCCTGTAGCCCTTCTTTGCAAGCTCATCCTTGATCCTCTGAATATGCTCATGATTTCTTGTTTCCAGAGAAAGACGAAGATAGCATGAATTTATATCTGTATTAAGATCTGCTCTGTCATGGCTTACAGCTACAACATTTGCGCCGAGCTTGGATATTACCTTTGATACAGTTGTCAGCTCACCGGGCTTATCAGTAAGCGCTATTGTAAATTCTGCAAGTCTTCCTGTCTTCTGCAAGCCTCTGTCTATAACTCTCGACAGAATAGTAACGTCTATATTTCCTCCTGATACAAGGCAGCATACTTTTTTGCCCTTTATCGGCAATTTCTCAAACAGTGCGGCAGCTACTGAAACTGCGCCTGCTCCCTCGGAGATCAGCTTCTGTTTTTCTATAAGTGTCAGTATAGCTGTAGCAAGCTCATCATCGGTTACTGTAATTATTTCGTCAACGTATTTTTTACACATTTCAAATGTGAGATCACCCGGAGTTTTTACTGCAATACCGTCTGCAAATGTATTGACTGATGTTAAAGTCTGTATTTCGCCTTGTGCAACAGAAAGATACATTGAAGGCGCGCCTGCTGACTGAACACCGTACACCTTAACATTGGGATTAAGCGACTTTATCGCATATGCGACACCGCTTATAAGTCCTCCTCCGCCGATAGGAACGATAACCGCATCTACATCCGGCAGCTGATCAAGAATTTCCAGACCTATTGTTCCCTGACCTGCTATTACCATTTCATCATCGAAGGGATGAATAAATGTTGCGCCTGTCTGCTGCTGAAGCTCGACGGACTTATCGTGTGCATCATCGTACGTACCCTCAACCAGTACTACCTCTGCACCATAGCTTTTTGTTGCTTCAACCTTTGATATAGGTGCGGAATTAGGCATACAAATCAGTGATTTTATTCCGAATATCTGTGCGGCACGAGCCACTCCCTGAGCATGATTTCCAGCACTGCAGGCAATTACACCCTTGGATTTTTCTTCATCGGTGAGCTGGGATATCTTATAGTACGCGCCTCTTGCCTTAAAAGCGCCTGTTATCTGAAGGTTTTCCGTTTTAAGATAAATCTCGCTGTCGCTTGAAATATTAGTAGCTTTTATCATATCTGTCGGGCGGATTACCTCCTTCAGAACATATGAAGCATGATATATTTTGTCAAGTGTAAGCATATTGAATTCTCCTTTTTTCTTTCCGTCTTGTCTTATCTGAACGATTATTTACTATATTAAAATACCCCTTTTTCGTCAAAAAGTCAATACATATACCAAACTTTAATATCAACCAGGATCCTGCTGTTTTCAATTATTTATCAGAAGAATATAAAATATTTAATAACAGGTTTATCCGAAAGGTAATAATAACCCTTCGGATAAATCTGAAGCATATTAAAGTATAATACAAATAAGTCCGTTACATCCGTCATTTATTATACGTTCAACCGTTTCCTTTACCTTATTCCTTGCATCCGACGGCATACGATAAAGCTTGTTGTGCAGTCCTTCATTTACAAGCTCATGAAGTGATTTACCGAAGATATTTGATTCCCATATTTTTGTCGGATCATCCTCGAATTCCTTCATAAGATATGCAACCAGTTCTTCTGACTGCTGCTCTGAACCTACTATCGGAGTTATCTCTGTTTTTATCGTTGTTTTCATCATATGAACACTTGGCGCATTTGCTCTTAGTCTTATTCCATATCTGCCGCCTTGTCTTATTATTTCAGGTTCCTCAAGAGTAAGTTCCTCCATTGACGGCATTACAATACCATAACCTGTTTCATTTACATCGTTATATGCCTGTCTTACCTTTTCAAATTCACGCTTCAGCCTTGACAACTCCATCATCTCATCAAGAAGTCCGCCTTCATCCTTGATATCAAGTCCTGTTTTTTCTCCCAGTACTCTGTAGAACAGCGTCGGATCAAGCTCTACGCGTATTCTTGCCTTGCCCGAACCGAGATCGACCGAGCTTGTTTCTGCCATGATAACATATTCGCATTTTCTGATACGGTCCGCAATATCTGCTGCCTGTCTTATTTTTACTGCATCGGCAGCCGCTGTCTGTATTGTTCCGAATATTTCACTCCTCAGCCAGTGTGTTTGTTCAAGTGAAGACACCCATTTCGGCATATCCACCTTTATCTCCTTGACCGGAAATTCAAAAAGTACCCTTGCAAGTATTCTTTTTATTTCATTTTCATCAAGCTGCATACAGCTTACCGGCTCTACATGTACACCGTATTTTTTACTCAGTTCAGCTGCAAGCTCTTTTGTCTGTGATGTTGCCGGATCAACACTATTAAGCAAAACAATAAATGGTTTATTTATTTCCTTAAGCTCATTTATTACCCTTTCTTCCGCTTCTTCATATTCTTCTCTTGCAATATCGCTTACAGAACCGTCTGTTGTTATTACTAATCCTATAGTTGAATGATCGGTTATTACTTTTTTGGTGCCGATCTCTGCTGCCATATTGAACGGAATAGCTTCATCAAACCACGGCGTTTTTACCATCCTCGGATTTTCATCCTCGATATATCCCAGTGCGCTCGGCACTATATAGCCTACACAGTCGATCATTCGTACCCGAAAGCTTGACACGCCGTCCAGCTTTACCTCTACAGCATCTTCGGGAATGAATTTAGGTTCGGTTGTCATTATTGTTCTGCCGGCTGAGGATTGTGGCAATTCATCGTTTGCTCTCTGACGCTGATCTTCATTCTCAATGTTCGGAATAACAAGCGTATCCATAAATCTTTTTATAAATGTTGACTTTCCCGTTCTGACCGGTCCCACTATGCCAAGATATATATCACCTCCGGTACGATTGGAAATATCTCTGTAAATGTTCAGTTCTTCCATTATTCGCCCTCCTATTACATCGGTATCAGCACCATTGCATGGGCCTGTATAACATCATCAGTCATATTGTTTTCAAGTCGTATCGCCTCCACCGAGGTACAGTAAAGCTGCGCTATATCCCATAGGCTTTCTCCCTTATCGGCATAATAAAGCGTTACTGCTGCTGTATTATCCTTCTCTTTGCGTCTGTCCTCCAAACCCTGCACCGATGTGATGCATTTCACTTTGGTATTCTGATATATGCAGCCTGTTACACTGAGTTCAGCCTTTATTTCTACCTCATTATCTCCCGAAATACGAAAACTCATAGATGTTGCATTGATTTCCGTATCAGCTGAAATATCTGACACACTGCCGGGTAATTCAGGTTCAATTACAAAATCAAGCGTTTTTTCGCTGCAAAACGGAACTGAATTACTGTCAAGCGCAAGCATACAACAACCAAGCTTTCCACGGATTTCAGTCTTTCCGTTCTCACATATTGTAATATAGCTTAGATTATCGCACCATAAATCAATAACCTTTGTTATATTATTATCACCTGTATTTATTTCTCCCCGTACTGAATTATTCATATTCAATTCTGAGATCAGTTTTCTTACAGGAACCTTCTGAAAACCAAGCTGAAGCTCATGATCTGTCGAATATGCGTCATCCACAAGCTCGGTCGTGTGATCCTCGTATGCGAATACGACAGCACTCAATCTTGCTTCAAGGGATACTAACGTACTCCCCTCATCAAATTCCGATTTCAGACTGACATTATTGCTTAATACCTCAAGTTTAATATCATTGATCGTACTCTCTGTTATTCCCGGTACGTCTATTACCTGAGTTATAGGTATATTGAATGACATATAATCCTGTGCGCCTGATTCTACATCTGTGACATACAAAATACGCAAATCTGCATCCGCTTTAAGCATAAGCTTATCATTTATTGCCTTGCTTTCTCGTGTTACAACACATAATTCACTTCGCAGAATAGATTCAGGAGTTGCTTTTCCCTGACCGATATCAAGTACTTCGCTCAGCGTAAATTGCTGCTGACCTAATCCCTGAAGCGTACTTACTGTTTCAGTATGTTTTTTTTGCTGGATATCAACACCTTCAATGTCGTTACAATACTGCTGCATACCTTTTTCACATACAATTGCCGTAACTGTAAATGCTCCGTGAATATCAAGCCTTCTCGGACCGACTGCGCGGCAGTTCAGATATTCTGTTTTTATTCTTACTGATGCTGCGCGATCCTGCGAAAGACCCTTAAGATCGAATGAACAGGAGAACGGACTGCTATGTTCACATAATCTTATAGCCTGTTTTTTGCTGTCAAGATAATACAAACGGATAACTGCTGTGCCGTCTACATCCAATCTGTCAGAAGTAATATTCTTTGATGTAACAGTTGGACATAGACGGCATTTCAGTATTCTTTCTATATCAGGACAATAATCAGGCAAGCTGAAATCAAGATCAACAGGCTGTTCTGAGCTTTGTCTGAGAATTTCCTCGCAGACAGGGAAATTATCCTTTTTAAGTAAATAATCCATAGACGATCTCTCCTAATTTTTTGTCTATGTATTTATATTCTTACATCATGTTAATTATGACCATAATCATTACAGCAAAGTATATCCATGGTTTCTTTGACAACATATGAAAAATGGAACCAAACAGAGAATTAACCCTCTTTGGTTCCATATACAACCGATCTGTTTAATTATTTCAATACATTTCAATCGTTTTTTTAGTTATCCTGTTTTATTCTATGCTTACCTGATAACTCAGTTATAACGATACAGCCTGTAGTACAATTCTTCGCGCATACACCAAAATCAGTACAGTCTGTACATTTTTCATAATCTATCACTGCTACGTTATCCGTAACCTTTATCGCTCCCATCGGACATACGCGCTCACATTTCTTACACCCTATACATCCGTTTGAACATACTTTTCTTGTCAATGCTCCCTTGTCTTTATTGCTGCATGTGACAACTACCTTTTCAACATCGGCTACAAGACTGATAAGCTTGTTCGGACATGTCTTTGTACATATTCCGCAGCCTATGCATTTGCGCGGATCTACATGAGCAATCCCATTTTCTATGCATATTGCATCCTGTGGACAGGCTGCCGCACAATCTCCCAGTCCAAGACATCCGTATGTGCAGCTTCCTTTTCCGCCATACATGAGCTTTGCAGCAGCGCAGCTTTCCATACCGTGATATTCGACCTTGTCCTGTGTCTTGCTGCAATCGCCATTGCAGTGCACCACTGCTACCTGCTCGATAACATCCGCAAACTCAACTCCGAGTATTTCACTCAACTGTCTTGATACTGCATCTGCTCCCGGGACACACAAATTTGTAGGTGTGTTAGAATTTTCACACAATGCCTTAGCATATCCGTCACAGCCGGCAAATCCGCACGCTCCGCAGTTCGCGCCCGGTAAACATTCTCTTATCACCGGAAAACGCTCGTCCTCCTTTACAGCCATCAGCTTTGATGCGATAACAAGCACCGCTGCGCAGATTATTCCTATGATAACAACGGGTATTACCGCTGTCAGTATCGGTTCCATTCATTAACACCTCCATTTACGCGAAAAGGTTTTCAATTACTCCGCCGAATCCCAGAAATGAAAGCGAGGTAATTGATGCCGCTATAAGAGTTATCGGCAAACCCTGAAAGCTTTTCGGTATATCACTGCCCTCAATCGTAGAGCGTACTCCTGAAAACATGACCATTGCAAGAAAGAATCCCAGTCCGCTGCCAAGTGAATTTACCATTGCTTCTACAAATGTATATCCTTCGTCTATATTAAGAATTGTTACACCCAATACGGCACAGTTTGTTGTAATCAGCGGCAGATATACACCTAGTGATTTGTGAAGTGAGGGAACGTACCTTTTGAGCACTATCTCGACTAACTGTACAAGAGCCGCTATGACCAGTATGAATACTATCGTCTGAAGATATCCCAGTCCGTTCGGATTGAGCAGATACATCTGTATCGGCCAAGTCACTGCTGTTGCAATAAGCATTACGAATATTACTGCAAGGCTCATTCCGGTTGCACTGTCAAGCTTCTTCGATACTCCAAGAAACGGACATATACCAAGAAACCTCGATAATACATAGTTATTAATGAATACCGCAGATAAAAGTATTATGATAAGCTTAATCATTTACCGCAGCCTCCTTTACCTTTTCATCACAGGAGATTTTTCCGCATGATTCAGCCTGCGGACAACCCTCACAGCCGAAGTCCTTCTTCGCAGGCTTATGCTTTGCAAATTTATTCATAAATGCTATCAGAAGACCAAATACGAAAAATCCGCCCGGCGCCATTGTCAGAATCATGACCTTATTATCCTTCAGTACCGGTATTTCCATACCGCAGAAGGTACCGTTTCCGAATGTTTCACGAATCGTTGCCATCATGAACAGCGCTAAGGTAAATCCTATTCCCATTCCGATCGCATCTATGGCAGAATCAAATACATTATTCTTGTTTGCAAACATTTCAGCTCGTCCAAGAATTATGCAGTTTACAACTATTAGCGGAAGATATATGCCAAGCGACTGATCCAGCGCCGGCGCAAATGCCTTTACAAGCATTTGTACAGCTGTTACAAAGCCTGCTATAAGTACAATATAACACGGTATACGGACTTTGTCCGGAATTACCTTACGCAATGCAGAAATAACTATATTTGAGCAGATAAGCACAACCGTTGCCGCTGCACCCATTCCGAGAGCATTTATTACACTGGTTGATGTCGCAAGCGTCGGACATGTGCCAAGAATTAGCACAAGAACAGGGTTTTCCTTGATTATTCCTTTTGCGAAATTCTTTACAACATTCATGCCTTCGCCCCCTTTGCTGTCTTATATGCTTCAAATGCGCTGGCTATTGCTTTCTTATATGCTTTTGAGGATATTGTTGCTCCGCTGACAGCATCGACCTTATCATAATCGTCAGCACTCTTTCCGGCATATTTTTCACGATAACCGCTGCCATTATCAACTACCTTTGAACCTATGCCGCTTGTTTCACCATGCGACAGTGTCTTTACAGCTTCGATGGTACCATCGTTCTTTATTCCGCAAATCAGCTTTATGTTCCCTCCGTAACCCTTCTGCTGCATCATAATCACAAATCCGCTGTCACCGTCACCCTTATATACCGCAGTAACTCCCTCGGGGAGCTTTATGTCCTTCATTTCCTCAAACGATTTTGCATTTGTAAGCACTTCTGTCCTTGCACGCGCTGCGTTTTCTTCCTCAGCAGCTTTTATTATCGGAGATGTAACTGTATTTACATACGCAAGTACCGCCGTAACAACAAGACAGATACACGCAAGTACAGCTATCGGTTTAATTATATCCTTCATTTTTTCGCACCTCCGATAAGTGGTTTATTGCGTGTAAGCTTTGAAATATACGGCGTCAGTATATTCATTAGAAGTATTGAGAATGATACTCCTTCCGGCAGACTTCCCCAGAATCTTATCATTATAGTTATAAGACCGCAGCCGATACCAAAAATAATTTTACCCCATTTTGTCTGAGGTGTTGTAGAATAATCAGTCGCCATGAACAGCGCGCCGAGCAGCAAACCGCCGGACAGCACCTGATACAAAACATCTTTTCCACATATCAGCGACATTATTGCTACTGTAGCTATAAATGCAACAGGGGTATGCCAGCTGATTACTCCACGAAGCAGAAGATATAAACCTCCAAGAAGCAGTGCTGCCGCGCAGGTTTCTCCCAGACAGCCGCCGTGTGTTCCGAGAAAAAGTGAAAGATATGACGGCAGGGTTTCACCCTTTGCGCTTGCAACAAGAGGTGTTGCGCTTGAAATAACATCAACCTTATCAATTGAAGCAGGTATTACCCATGATGTCATAGTTCCTGAAAACGCAGTCATCATTATTATTCTTGCAGTAATTGCCGGATTAGCAAAATTCTGACCGATACCTCCGAACAGCTGCTTTACTACGATTACAGCTGTAACACTTCCGAAAACTGCCTGCCATACCGGTATACCTACAGGCAGGTTATATGCAAGAAGCATTCCCGTAACTACTGCTGACAGATCGGTTACGGTATTTTCGCGTTTACAAATCTTTTCAAAAACAAACTCCGAAGCTACGCAGCTTGCCACGCATACTCCGATTATTAACAGGCTTCTCCATCCGAATATGATAAATGATGCAACCGCTGCCGGTATGAGTGCGATTATAACATCAAGCATTATCTTCTGTGTAGTTCTTTTTCCGGAAAAATGCGGAGAAACCGAAGATATAAGCTTTGTTTCCATTATTTGCCCTCCTTTTCCGACTTAGCGGCCTCTGCCGCTTTCTGAGCTGTAAGATATGCCCTAAGCTTTCCTTTTGCAAGTTTATTTGTCTGCACAAGCGGTCTGTTAGCAGGGCAGACATAGCTGCAGCAGCCACATTCCATGCACAGATCTACGCATAATTCCTTAAGCTGTTCACTGTCGTCAAGCTTATATGCCCTTGAAATCGCCCTTGGATCAAGACGGAACGGGCAATGATTCAGACACGCCCCACATCCGATACACGCTGTTGTCTTCATCGGCGCAGCTTCTTTTTTATCCATTACTATTATTGCATTGGTATTCTTCAGTACAGGTTCATCCATTGACGGCATTGCTATTCCCATCATCGGACCGCCGTACAGTATTTTCGCCGGCTCGCTTTTCAGTCCCCCGGCACTTTTTACGAGATGAGCTACTGATGTTCCTATCGGCGCAATAATGTTTTTGGGTTCCTTGACTGCTGATCCGTCTAAGGTAATGCATTTCTCAACAAGCGGTATTCCGGTTTCAAGATACTCAGCTATAAACGCAAGTGTTGTTACATTTATAACGATAACTCCGACATCAAGCGGAAGTCCTCCCTTGGGAATGATTTTTTTGACTGTGTTATATACCAGGACCTTTTCACCGCCCTGAGGATATATCGACGGCAAAACATGGATATCAACACCATCTGTTTTTGATGCAAGCTCTTTCATTTTCGTTATTGCTTCAGGTTTATTGCTTTCTATACCTATAATAAAATGTTCGGCTTTCATATATTTTTTCAGGGCATCTATTCCCTTAAAAACATACTCTCCCTTGTCTATCATTGTTCTTGTATCCGAAGTGATATACGGCTCGCACTCTGCAGCATTTATTACTATATGCTTTACCTTCGCAAGATCCTTGACGCTAAGCTTTACAAAACTCGGAAAGCCTGCGCCTCCCAATCCTACGACTCCGCTTCCTTTTACTGCTGTGACAAAGCTTTCAAAATCCGTTATCTCGGGTTTTTTTACATCATCGGATATTTCCTGCTTTCCGTCAGACTTAATCACAACACATGGGATCCTTGCTCCGGAAGATGATACCATTTCCTCCACCTTTTGTACTGTTCCGGACACACTCGCATGAATATTAGCCGATACAAATCCGTCTGCCTGACCGATCATTTGTCCGACCTTTACTTCATCTCCTTTTTTCACGATCACCTTTGCCGGTTTACCGATATGCATTGACATCGGTATCGTCACCGTTTCCGGTATTGTTATCCGCACAGGCGCACAGTCGGCTGTGTTTTTCTTATGCGGTATTTTTATACCGTGCAATCTCATATTCCTTCCTCCTCCTCAAAGCTTCTGTCAAAGGCTTTGCCCTGACACACAATAAATCAGATTTACTACAACTGACCTCAGGAATTTTTTATGTCACAGATGCGTCCTTTTCCCTTTATCGCTTTATTCTGATATACACATCTATGCACAAACAAGTCTATTATACTACAAAATATGACACTAACCAATACTTTTTTCGCATAATTTATTATTTTTTTCTTCCAATTTTTATTGAATAGAAAAAATTTCTGCTGTTTTGATTACTGTTAAACCATTTTTTCATATACATCAAACAGCGCCGCATATCTTTTTTTGATATACGGCGCGTACGCGTAATAATTATTTTGTTACTGTTACCTTACAGCTTGATTCTTTTCCGTTATATGTTTTTACTGTCACATATGCTGTACCGGGTTTGAGTGCCTTGAAT
>CACYDC010000250.1 GCA_902773025.1 uncultured Ruminococcus sp. | reverse complement strand
TCTGGCACCGCCCCTTATCGTTTTATCATAAAGTGATTTTTCGAGCCAATAATCGGGATAAAACATATTACAGACGCTTACGATATCATTCTCGTTATGTATCTTTTCCGAGTAAAGGCTATCCGGTGCAAACATATCGAGTAATATCGCTTTAGCTCGGGTCATGCCCTTTTGCCTGAGAGAATGCACATATTCCTTTAATGACATTTTTTCGCTGTTCCTGTAATCAAAAAGCTCATCTGAATCAAGGATCAGATACCATCTGTCAAAGCCCATTATTTCAACTATTTTAGTCAACCATACCTGTCTTCTAACTGTGGTATATCCTTTCTCCGTTGAAAAAAGGGTCACATCATCCTGTTCAAGCAGATACTCAAGTGTTCCATCGTCCGAATGATCATCAAGTATTGCAAACTGCTTAACGCCGTGTTCACGATAATAGCTCATAAACAACTTCATTCTCATAAGATCGTTTTTCACAACACATACTGCGACAGGAGTCTCTGCGTCATTATCGGTCGTTCCCTGTTTTTCTATCTGAAGAGTGCATTCACAGTATTCTCTAATGAATTCACTGAATTTTTTTCCACACCCAGCCAGATCAAACATGGACTTACGTTCACAGCCCACTTGCTTAAGCATTCTTATGTTTTCGAATTTTGCCTGACCTTGCACAGAACCGACAATTCTAAAAAGAGGCATTACACTTTTAGTCGGTATTAGTTTTTTTATTAGCTTCATTTTGCTTTTTTACTCCCTTTTTTAGCGTTAATATCTGCTTGACAGTTTTAATTATACATTTTCTGAAAATAAACACTAAGATCAATAGAACAATTATTATGCCATATCTTATGAAGGGATAAGGATATGTAAGCGTCATTAGAAAAGACAAGCTGACAAATGACAAAGATATCAGAAGCATAATTTTAATATCGTAAAACTGCTGATCTATCTTTTCCTTTTTCTTTATCACCTGCGTAAACATGAAATGCATTGAGCTGTAGACAATATAGCAAACCAGTGTCGTATAGGCTGCTGCTATATATCCGAACAGCGGAATAAATATCGCATTCAATATTAGATTAAGAACGGCTCCGGTAACGGAAGCTATCATTACATATTTATTTCTTCCGTGATACATTTCTACATTTGAGAATAAGCCATATAAATACATAAAATAAACACCCATTGCTACCGGAGGAATAACATAGAGTGCTTCGTGATACGACTTGGGTGCAAAAATCACAAGCAACTCCGGAGCAAAAATAATAAGAGTAAAATTAACACTGGCAATCATAAAAGAAGTCAGGCTTCCTATTTTTCTCATTGCTGGATAGTTCTGGTCTTTCAGTTGCTGAAAACTCCACGGTGTTATAGTATTCTGAAGTGAAGCATTGAAAAGCACCATTATCATAGCCATACTGTATGCAAGACTGTATATTCCTGCCATATCATCGCCGCAAATGTTTTTTATCATTATACGATCTGAATGATTAAGAATGATCTGTGAAAGATAATGCGGAACAAGCGGAAGATTAAACAGCAAAGCGCTTTTCCAGTATCTCTTATTGAAAAAGACCTTTCCCTTTTTCATATGGGAAATGAACATCCACACATATACGATGAATTCCACAGCAAGAAGACCGATAATTCTTGCCATGACCTTATGATCATCTGTTGACAGAACTAATACTATTCCGGAAAGCGGCTTAAGAATGGATACTATGACCGTTACAAGGATCAGCTTTCTGTAATTGAAATCAACTCTTTCCTTTGAGGACCAGAAGCTGAACCATGTGCTGAAAAGAATCATTCCGAAAAGGCACAGCATCATGGGTGTTGTCATTCCAAAAAAGCTGTTCAGCGGTTCTCGAAAGATCAAATATACAGCAAGCCCGACAGCGACCTGAACGCATGTAAGTCCCTGCATTGATGAAGTGAATGCATCGCGTTCATCCGGATATTTTATTAGAATTCTCATATACTGTCCGTAACATATCCTGAAAGTAACAATAACCGTCAGGATCTCCAGCCACGAGGTAAAGACATTGAACAGACCATACTCATCAGTGGTGAGAAGTCTTGTAAAGATAGGGGTAGTAATTACAGTTATTCCCCTTTGAAAAAAGCTGCAGATCACAAACCAGATAGTAGCCTTTGCAGCCTTATTCATGTTTTTGTATTTATTGATTAATCCTTTGACTTTGTTCATTATCATGCCTCTTGTATACTAAAAATAACTTGGGAGCTGATTCCAGAAATAATA
>CACYDC010000249.1 GCA_902773025.1 uncultured Ruminococcus sp. | reverse complement strand
TCACGTTCCATTTCGAACTTCTTAGCCTCAGCATCCTTCTGACGTCTGTAGAGTTCTACATCGGCCATCTGCTGCTGACGATACTTATCTGCATCTGCCTGCTTCTTGATAGTAGCGGCAAGCTCCTGCTCCTTAACTTCAGCTTCCTGCTTACGAAGTTCTACTGATTTCTGCTGACGGGCAATATCTGCTTCGACAGCCGTGGTCTCGATTACTTTACGCTGAGCCTCTTCCTGAATCTTATAAGCGGCATCTGCTTCAGCCTGCTTTAAGTCGGATTCCCTCTTTAATTCAGCCTGCTTAATCTTTAATTCATTCTGCTTGATTGCGATATCGGTATTGGCTGCAACTCTGGCCTCGTTAGCCGCCTTGCTTGCCTCTGCCTCAGCGATTGCTACGTCACGCTCTGCCTGAGCTTTTGCGATAGATGCATCCTTCTGGATCTGGGACATATTGTCCTGACCGAGAGCTACGATAAGGCCCTTCTCGTCATCGATTCTCTGGCTGTTACAGGATATGATCTCGATACCTAAAGCGTTCATATCCTTCTGTGCTTTCTCCTGTACCTCATCACCGAATTTCTTACGGTCTGTACAGAGTTCCTTCAACTTAACGGTACCGATGATCTCACGCATGTTACCTTGAAGTGAATCGGTAAGCGCTGTGATGATCTGATCCTCATGCATGTTAAGGAAGTTCTTCATTGCCAGCTTGATGCCTTCGGGATCGGTGTTTACCCTGATCTTGGCTACAGCATCAATATCTACACCGATGAAGTCGAGTGTGGGTACGTAGCCGTTGGTCTTGATATCTACACTTATCTGTTTAACGATCAGGTTATCTTTTCTTTCAAGGAAGGGTACCTTGATACCGGCACGTCCGATGAGGATCTTAGGGTTCTTCTTGAGACCTGAAATAATATAAGCCACATCCGGGGGTGCCTTTACATAACCAGATAAAATAATAAACAATACAAACAACACTGCAACTGCGATTATTGCAATCATCGCCCAATCCATATTCTTCTCCTTTCTGCACCCGCTAGTCCTACAGGTGCATTGCAAATTGGTTTTTTGTGTTTACGTATTAGATTATAAACTATTTTTAATAATTATAAAAGTCTTTTTAAAGAAAATTAGAGATATTTATTTCGCCTTTTGAGAGGGATAGTAGAATATAGACATGTTCCAGTCTGATTTTTCAATTTAATCTGGGGAAACAACCAGGGAAAAATATGTATCTTGTCAAAAATAATGTCAAATGCTATACTATAAACATATTAAATTAGGAAGGAAAGCTCGTTATGTTAACCATAATATTTGGAGACACAGAAAATAGCATATATCATCCACCTACATATTTTGATAATACATATCTTGAGAAGTGGATTATTGATCCGTTTACAGTACAAATGATTGCAGATGTTGACAAGTCCACAGTAATAGGTCAACGAGTGATAGACAGTCCGTTTCTTGGTTCTATATCTGTCAAAGAACTTTCAGGCGGTATAAAGACTCTTATTCTTATGCGTTTTGACGAATCAGGAAAAATATTTAATGCCTCTGCCTGTGGAGATAACTGCGCCAAATGGATTTTTGAAATCAGCAAAATAAAGGATCTGACCATAAATTTACATCATGTAATGGATTTCAGCCAATGCGAAAATTTTGAAGCATATATTAAAAATACAGAGAAAAAGGTAGCCAGCTATACTGAATACCTCCACGAAGCGTTTCTGATAGAAGAAAGATGATGCTAATGTACCATAGCTATTGACAGATAAGGAACTAGAACTTATGAAAGGCAAATATCATATAATTATCCAAAACAATAAGATTAAGTTCGAATTTGATATTAAGCGCAACCTGACTATTATCCGCGGGGACAGTGCTACCGGAAAGACTACTCTTATCAATATGATAGAAACCTATGAGCGATTAGGAGATGAATCAGGAATTTCTGTC
The DNA here is from genome assembly GCA_902773025.1 of uncultured Ruminococcus sp. Taxonomy (GTDB): domain Bacteria; phylum Bacillota; class Clostridia; order Oscillospirales; family Acutalibacteraceae; genus UBA1213. The sequence goes on along the minus strand of CACYDC010000249.1, from coordinate 925 downwards.
TCGTGTGACAGAAAATGTCTGACACTCAATAACTCAAACTGGGAGAACGTCATTCGGGATAATCATAACTGTATTATCTTTACCGATGAAGAAAATAAGATTATAAAATCTCTTGATTTTGCAAAAGCCATAAAAGATAGTGATAACTACTATGTTTTGATAACAAGAGAGAATCTTCCGTATCTACCTTACTCTGTTGAAGAGGTATATGGCATTCACTCTTCGGGAAGATACTCCGATTTACAGAAGACCTATAATTCTTTTTATAGATTATACACATATAATAATGTACTTCCGCAAGCAAAAGCAGAAATTGTTATCGTTGAAGATTCCAATTCCGGATATGACTTTTTCAGCAATGTTATAGCAGAGCCGATAAACTGTATTTCCGCAAAAGGGAAAAGCAATATAAAAGCATTGGTTGAAGACAACTACGGAAAGCATATACTGGTTATAGCCGACGGAGCTGCCTTTGGATCTGAGATGAACGAGCTATATCTCTATACAAAAAATGATCCTCATCTCTTCTTATATTTACCTGAATCATTCGAGTGGGTTATCTTGTCCTCCGGGCTGATAGACGGTAATCGAATAGCAAGTATTCTTGAACACACCGAGGACTTTGTAGAAAGTGCGGAGTGTTTCAGCTGGGAGCAGTATTATACAAAACTCCTTATAAGAGAAACCGACGGGACGTATCTCAAGTATTCAAAGCACCAACTAAACAAGAACTTCCTCAATCCTAAAGAAAAAGATGCTGTTTTAAAAGTCTCTAACGTAATAAAAGACGCTATACAATAGCTAAATCTTGAGAATTGATAAGAAGCTGGCAGGTTTACCTGTACCTGTTATTTATGGACACACTCAAAGTGACCTATACCGATAAATGAAGAATAACAGGCATCAGGCTACTCTCCGTGTGGAG
>CACYDC010000248.1 GCA_902773025.1 uncultured Ruminococcus sp. | reverse complement strand
TCCCGCTTACCTCGGCAGCCGTCTTGCTCAGTTCTATGAAAGAGCCGGACGTGTTATTGTTAACGGAAGCAAGGATATCGAGGGTGCTCTCTCGGTAATCGGCGCCGTTTCCCCTCCCGGCGGTGATATATCCGAACCTGTTTCTCAGGCAACTCTGCGTATTGTTAAAGTATTCTGGGGACTTGACGCAAGCCTCGCTTACAAGCGTCACTTCCCTGCTATAAACTGGCTTACAAGCTATTCACTTTATACCGATCAGCTTGAAAAATGGTATGCTGAAAATGCTTCTCCTGATTTCATGCAGCTACGCGGCAGAATTATGTCTTTGCTCCAGGATGAATCAGAATTGCAGGAAATTGTTAACCTTGTCGGTATGGATGCCCTTTCCGCTCCTGACAGACTTAAGCTTGAAACAGCAAGAGCTATCAGAGAAGACTATCTGCATCAGAATGCGTTCGATTCTATCGATACCTATACTTCACTCAAAAAACAGGTTCTTATGATGAGAGCTATTCTGCTTTGCTACGATAAATCAATCGATGCACTTCAAAAAGGCGCTGATATTGATCTGTTAGCTTCAATGCAGATCAGAGAGCGTATCGGTCGTTTTAAATATGAAGAAGAAGAAAAAACAGAACAGGAATTTAATTCTATCAAGGCTATTCTTGATCAGGAAATTGAAGATGTTATTGAAAGGAGTGAGGACTGATGCCAAAGGAATACCGTACTATTAGAGAGGTTGCAGGCCCTTTGATGATGATCAGCGATGTCGAGGGTGTTACCTATAACGAACTTGGCGAGATCGAACTGCCGGGCGGCGAGATCAGAAGATGTCAGGTTCTTGAGGTAGACGGAAGCAATGCGCTTGTTCAGCTCTTTGATTCTGCCGCAGGTATAAATCTGGCTCAGTCAAAGGTTCGCTTCATCGGTAAATCAATGGAACTTCCTGTTTCAAGAGATATGCTTTCACGTGTTTTTGACGGTCTGGGAAATCCTATTGACGGAGGTCCTGCAATTATTCCGGAAAAAAGACTTGATATCAACGGAACTCCTATGAATCCTGCTGCGCGTGACTATCCTCAGGAATTTATCCAGACAGGTGTCAGCGCTATTGATGGTCTTAATACCCTAGTAAGAGGACAAAAACTGCCGATATTCTCGGCTTCAGGTCTTCCCCACGCACAGCTTGCTGCTCAGATCGCAAGACAGGCTGCTGTAAGAGGTAAAAATGAACAGTTTGCCGTGGTTTTCGCTGCAATGGGTATAACATACGAAGAATCTGATTATTTTGTTCAGTCATTCAAGGAAACAGGCGCTATCGACCGTACAGTTATGTTTGTGAACCTTGCTAATGACCCTGCTATTGAACGTATCGCTACTCCGAGAATGGCTCTTACTGCTGCGGAATTCCTTGCCTTTGATATGGGTATGCATGTTCTTGTAATCATGACTGATATAACTAACTATGCCGACGCGCTGCGTGAGGTATCCGCCGCAAGAAAAGAAGTTCCCGGCAGACGCGGTTATCCCGGTTATATGTATACTAACCTTGCTACTCTTTATGAAAGAGCAGGAAGACAAAAGGGACGCGATGGCTCTATTACTCTTATTCCTATCCTGACAATGCCTGAGGATGATAAAACTCATCCTATTCCCGACCTTACAGGTTACATTACTGAAGGTCAGATCATTCTCAGCCGTGAGCTTTACAGAAAAGGAATAACTCCTCCGATCGACGTTCTTCCCTCCCTTTCAAGACTTAAGGATAAAGGTATCGGCAAGGGCAGAACAAGAGAGGATCATGCTGCTACAATGAATCAGCTGTTCTCTGCTTATGCAAGAGGTAAAGATGCAAGAGAATTAATGATCGTTCTCGGCGAAGCTGCTCTTACAGATATAGATAAAAAATACGCAGAGTTTGCTGAGGCTTTTGAAAGAGAATACGTTTCTCAGGGCTACAATACTAACCGTACTATTGAAGAAACTCTGGATACCGGTTGGAAGCTGCTGCATATTCTTCCAAGAAGTGAGCTTAAGCGTATTAAGGATGATATGCTTGACGAATACTACGGTAAATGATCGCGGAGGTGTCTGAATGGCTGTCATGAATGTTAACCCTACCAGAATGCAGATGACAAAGCTGAAAAAACAGCTGCAAACTGCAAGGCGGGGACATAAAATGCTTAAGGATAAGCGTGATGAGCTTATGCGTCAGTTTATTGAGCTTGTTCAGGAAAACAGACGGCTTCGTGTTAAAGTCGAAGAGGCGCTTGCTCAAAGCAGCGCTCACTTTATCAACGCAAGTGCTGTAATGAGCAAACAATCGCTTGATTCAGCCTTGATGTCTTCTAAGCAGCAAACAGGCGTAGATGTCGATTTTAAGAATATCATGAGTGTCGATGTGCCTGTTTTTAATCAGGTCAATGAAAACGCAGACAGTAATGATATTTTTCCTTATGGGTTTGCATTTACTTCCTTTGAACTTGATGATGCAGTGATGTCACTGGGAAATCTTTTGCCTGATCTGATCAAACTTGCCGAAACAGAAAAAAGCTGTGAGCTGATGGCAGCGGAAATTGAACGTACCAGAAGACGTGTTAATTCACTGGAGCATGTTATGATTCCAAGATATGAAGAAACTATAAAATATATCGCTATGAAGCTTGAAGAAAATGACAGAAGCAGCCGTACCCGTCTGATGAAGGTCAAGGATATGCTTCTTGAAAAAGCTCATCATTATTCAGAAAAATATGAATAGTATTAACCGTGTCCGTCTGTTGCTGAGGGACACGGTTTTCTTTTATAGTTTTAAATTTTAATCCTGATGTATCAGACCGTATTTATGCTTAACTCTTTCGACCTTCTTTATGATTGGTTCAGATGCGACAAATAAAAATACCGATGTAGATATCGCATGAATAATATCCAAAGGAAGTCCTGTCATATAGTAGGCTTTCAGATTATTCCACGTGGGCTCTATATGCGACATTATCATTGCTGCCGGGTCCATTATTCCGCCATATATGATAAGGGCAGCTAAAAATCCAAACAAGCAAAATGTCAGTCTGCTGCGCGGAATAATACCCCTGCCAAACAAAAAGCCTGATATAAATCCTATTATTCCCATTGTAAACATCTGCCAAGGAGTCCATGGCCCCTGTCCGAAAATAACATTTGATGCAAGCATGGATACTGCTCCGACAAAAAATCCTGTTTCTGCTCCAAGTACAGTCCCTGATATTATGATCATTGCTGTAACAGGTTTGAACTGCGGAAACATATAAAATACAGACCTCGCAGTAACACATAATGCGCACATTACTGCTATAAGTACAATCTCCCTCGTTTTTATTCCTCTTTTTTCAAATAATGCAAACGATGGAAGCATACATTCAAGCATTATCAAAAGAGATATAAAAAGATATTTTGAATCATTAAAATAATAAATACCTATAAAGATCGTGATTGGTACCGCAGCAAAAATAAGCAATAATGACATTATTGTCAGCCTGTCAGTTTTTCTTATTCGACTAACCGGGATAGTTTCTATTTTTTTGCTGTAAGCTGCACCATATAACATAAGAATAATTGACGTTATTATCATTGTGAAAAAACAAGGAAGCTTTATCTCTCTGCTAACAGGAATACCAAAAATATTAACTGTCATTGCTGCTGATACAATAAACAATATTATCAACACAGCTTTTGTAAACGAAATCATTGAAAACTTCTTCTTTTTCCTCTGTTCATCTGCTCTTTCAACAGGAAACATAATATCGGAGATTTTACTGCCGGGGTTATGATCACTCTTTTTTCTTTCTTTTCCGATAGCAGCAAGAATATCATCTGCTGTGACAGCGTTTTCTATAATATTAACGGATAAACGTCTTGCAGCTGTTGTATAAAAAGAATTCTGACTGAAAAACAATTGAGGATTTACTGTTTCCGTTAGTCCACCGTCAAAAAACAGCGTACATCTATCCGAATATTCAGCGCAAAAATCCGTATCGTGACTGACAAGAACGATAGCTGTACCATGATTTGCAAGCTCTCGAAGTATTAGCCCTATCTCATTTTTTGACTTTATATCAAGACCTTTAACCGGCTCATCCAGAAGTAATACTTTAGGTCTTGTCAGCAGAACCTTTGCAAGCGCAGCTTTTTGCTGTTCACCTCCCGAAAGATCATAAGGATGTCTTTTTTTCAGTCCTTCCAGACCGCAAAGCTTTATTACTGCATTTACAAGCTCCTTGTTTACAGTATTCTTTTTTTTCTCTGTAAAAACATCATATAGATCTTCCTCAACTGTATCCCGTACAAATAATGATTGAGGATTCTGAGGCAGCAAGGCTATCCCTGATCCTCCTTCACCTGATTTTTTACGTTCCTTTCCTCCTATCAGTACCTTTCCGCTGTATGGTCGAAGAAATCCCAGTATATTAAGCAGCAACGTCGTTTTTCCCGATCCGTTTCCGCCAAGCAGTGACAGTATCTCTCCGGCATAAGCTTTCATATTCAGACCCTTTAATACATCAGGCAAAGCTTTGCGGTATCTGAAGCATACATTCTTTAATTCGAGCACAGGGATCTTCTTTTTATCATATACTAAAGATCTATGATGTATATCTGTGAGGGTTTTATCCCGTACATATTCTGAAAGCCATTTTCTGCCTTCTCTGACAGTAAGAGCCGTACCATCAGGTAAACCGCCCGTATATGTATACACTCTTGATGATACAGGCAATGCATCAAACATCCCGTCACCCATTCTATACATCTCAGCCGCTGCTTTGCGTGGAACTGTATCTGAGACGACCTTTCCATGTGACATAATTATGATACTGTCACTGATACTAAAAACATTTTCAAGTATGTGTTCACACAAAATAATCGTGATTCCAAGCTCGTCATTTATTTTTTTCAGATAACTGATAAAAGTATCGGCTGCAATAGGATCAAGTTGTGACACAGGTTCATCCAATATGACAACCTCCGGATTCATTATCATTACGGATGCAAGATTCAATAGTTGCTTCTGTCCTCCTGAAAGCTCACATATATTTTGATGAAGTATATCTGAAATCCCAAAATATGCAGCTGTTTCAGCTGTCTTTCTTCTTATTGTACCGCTGTCCTCGCCAAGATTTTCAAGACCGAATGCGAGTTCATGCCAGACTTTATCAGTAACACTCTGATGATCAGGCGACTGCATGACAAAGCCTATCTCTTTTGCTTGTGTTAACTCATCGACTGTATCAATGGACTTACCCTTATATCTTATCTCCCCTTCCATTTTGCCAAAAGGTGTAAGGACAGTTTTCAAATGCCTCAGAAGCGTACTTTTTCCGCTTCCTGATAATCCGCAGACGGTAACAAATTCTCCCTGCATGACGGAAAAGCTGATATTATCAAGTATTATTTGTTTTTCTCCCGGGTATGTAAAACTCAGATTTTTGACCGAATATATTTCCACCTTCCGTCCTCCCTTATATCAATATAAAGCGGTATTACACATAAAAGCATAAACACTGTATATACACTAAATGAATATAAATCCGGCAATGGTACTTCAAAATACGGATAATAACTATAGTCAAGCGCTTCTTTTCTATTTCCTATTATTATGTATACATCTGCTACAATTATTGCTGATATAAGAATCATATCACGGAAACATATACGGTAAATTGAAAAGCTCGTTCTTTTTTTCAGTCCGTAGCCCCGGCTGCTCATGGAATCTGCTGTATCTATAGAATTTTCGAGTGACCACTGTATCATAGTTGAAAGTATCTTGATTCCGTTTTTTACTCTGTCTGACATACGGCCTGCTAAAATATCCTTTCCAAGCGAAAACTGCGCCATCCTTACTGCTTTCATTTGTCTTGAAAATTTTGAAACAAAGCTCAGTGTCATTGAAATAAGTAATGCAAGACGCGGCGATATTTTTCCGAAAAGGTAAATTACCTTATCTGATGTAAAAATTCTGTTCACACAAAAAAACCATCGTATTGATGATGACATCATTACCGCTGCGGATACGCCAAACAGTATGGATTCAAGAGTCAATGAGTTTCCGTCAGGCAGCTCTGTTATAACTGTGATGCCCTGATGACTTATCAACGGATTTATTATTATTATCATTAATGATGTTATCAGCGTAAAACGCAGACTTTTTATAAAATCTTTAATTCCACAAGAATATGCTGTATAAATTGCAGATATCAGCATTGATATCACAAGTATTACCGGATTCATAATCAGCATTGTAGATGAAATGACCGATATAAAGAACAACAGCTGTGAAAAAGGATGATAATTTGCAAATCCGGTTTTCATTCTCTACCTCTGTAATGATTTCCGATATCCTCGCCCAGATTACAGGTATATTTTATCTCCACTATATCTCCCTTTTTAAGATAATAATCTGAGCAGCCTACATTCGGATAATGTCCGTTTACACTATACATCCATCCGGATGTACTTCCGCAGTCAAATTCATAAAGATTATTAATACCCTCTATATATGCGCCGCCTGTCAAAGGTATCAGACTGAACTCAAAACGAATATTATTCTCTCCGCATACTCGTTTCAATACATCAAATACCGATTCTCCTTCGTTAAACTCAACCTGATTTATTGTAAGTATATTACCATCTGAGGGCTGAAGCTTCTTTTTGCGTTTATCAAGTATTTCATTTTCTACAGCAGTTTTACAGCTGATACAAACAGTGCATGTATTCTGATTAACAGTTTCTTCCTCAAATGACGACTCAGGTTCAAACGATAATTCTGACTCCGATACCGAAGATTCGTCCGGTTCCACTGATTCTTCCGAATCTTCGTTAAATGCAATGCTTGCTTTACTGACCGGTTCTGAGCTTATTATCTCATCGGAGTTTTCCTCATAATTTGATAACTCAGTTTCAGACAGAACAGAAATACTCTCTTTTACTTCACTTTCAGGTAATGATACTTTACTTTTCAGTTCAGATGATTCTTCGGCTTTTTTAACACTTTCTGATTGACTTTCTATTAATGAAACTATGGAAGAATGCTTCTTATTGTTATCAGCTGAAATAATTGAAGATTCTGTTTTCTCAACAGGCTTTTCATTAACATCTTCAGATTCTTCATTCAGATTTATACTCTCCAATAATAATTCCGGATAGGAAATGGTATTGTTAACAATAGTTCTATCGTTAATATTACCATTGCTGTTGGTGCCGATATAATAAGAAACCGTTAGGGCTGTTGCTATGAATACCCCAAATATTATCTTTTTTCTATTAGTCATAATTCTTTCCCTATTACATGAAAGGCTGTCCTTCATTCAGAACAGCCCTTGAAATCGTCATTTTTATTTAGAATAACCTTTGGGTTTTTTTACCGATAAAATAACCGCAGTCAAAAGCGATATCACAATTACGATACCAAGCGCAGTTGTACCGCTGTCACCTGTTGGAACTGCTTTTGAGCTTTCATCTGATTCACCGGATGTGTTATTGTTCTTATCAGAAACAGTTTTATCTGTATCGTTTCCGGTTATGTTTTTATTATCATATACAATTTTTTCTGGTTCGGATACTGTATTATTTCCTTGCGGAGAAATGCTTTCTTCGTTTTTACCTGATTCTATATTAACAATCAATTCCGCATCTCTGAGATCAAACAAACTGTTTTGCCCAGCTATCATTCTCTTATAACCGCACATTGAATAATATGACTGCAATGTTGACAGGGCATTTTCCTGTCCGTTTAGTTCATGTGAAAACATACCTCTTCCGGTAATATAATACTTCTTTAGTCCATCAAGCGCACTGCCGTTTTCCTTAACGAACCTTTCATCTTTATCAGCATCAATACCGAGTGTTGAAAGTGCAAGTACTATCTGCGCGCTGTTTTCGCAGTTTGGCGCGCCATAAGATGTATATGTACCGTCGGAATTCTGTATTGATGAAAGCATATCAACTGCTCTGTCAACTGCTGATTTAACTTTGTCGTCAGAATCATAGTAAGGTGAAAGTGACTGAAGTACGATACCTGTCATATCAGGCTCGGATGTTTCTCCGAAAAATGCCCATCCTCCATCTGCAAGCTGTGCCGATAAAATACCTTGTATGATATTTTCTCTATCGGCCTGAACAGAGTCGGATTTCGCCTCGGGTATTTTATATTCCGCGCTGTCAAGCGCAAGAAGTGTATATACCGGTCCGTTTATTCCCTGCCTGAATATAAAGTCTTTATCCGAAAGCTTTTCTGTCAGGTCAATCCCGTAAAAATCATCAGCATTAAAACCTAATGCTGTCACAACAAGTATATACTTTGCACAATCTGTAGCTTTGTTTATTTCATTTTCATTAAGAAAAGACTTTAGGTTTTCAGAATATTCCTCTGCTGTCTTTTGGTCAAGCTTTCCGAGTCTTGCAAGCGTAAATATCGACCATTCATTTCCTACAGCACTGAGTATATCATCACTCTTGATACGCTCTGTTACCTCATCAATGATCACCGAAACATCATCTGCCGTGGTCTTATCATCCTGCTGAGTCTTTGAAGGAAGCTCTTCAGTTGTATTTGAGTTTTCATCATTACCGGATTCTTCGGTTATTTCAGAAGTTTTAGTATTACTATCATCCGGTTGCTCTTTCTCCGATGATTCTTCCGAAGTATCATTGCTGCTTTCTTCTGAAGATTCCGTTTTTTTCTGATCTATATCAATGCTAACCCTATAAACAGTTTCCTCAAGGCCTTCCGGCGCATATGTATGCCACTGCGGATGACCAACTCCAATATAAATTACATCATCATCTTCAACAGGGATTTCCCTGCTCTTTTTATAATCCGTTCCATCCCTATCAGGAGTATACTCATTTTTATATATCTTGTAACGATAATTCTTGTTTTCGGCCACAGGGGTAACTATAACACTTTCTGTCCCTTCCGGTAACGTAAGAATATATGTATTCTCATCAGAATCACCCTTAAGATCTCCGCTGTCAAATGTGAGCGAACTTAGCTTTGTACTTGTATTATTATAATCTGCCCCGATATCGGTTCCCCAGGTAAGTGAATACGACAAAGATATTTCATCTCCATCCTCCGGCTTAAGCGTGCCTATTCCACCGTTGCCGTACCAATCATCAAAACCGACCATCCATCCTCCCATCTGTGCGGCATCTGCTCCGGCTGACAATCCGTTTACATCTGTGATCCAGTTATTTTCTGCTCCTGTCTGTACAAAACCATGTGATGCAAGCGCATCATTCAGCAAGCTTACTGCTGTCGAATCGTTCTTAAGTTCGACCCACTCATCAATTAGCGTACCCTCCCATACAGCGCCATCAGCTGATTTGAAGGTATTATTTTCAACAATTATACGTACTTTTCCGTTTTCATCCTCTGCTGATGCAGAAAATGATACTACCGTACACAATAATGCCGCAGCTGTCGTACATGACACAATCTTTTTTAATACATTCATTTTTGTTCCTCCATATCTTTCAGAGGAGCTTCAATTGTTTCTGCTGGATTATTTGGGATATCGGACAGTTTTTTCAGTTTTCTGTTTTTACGGCTTCTTTCTCTTTTTATACGGCTTTTTTCTTTTGCGCTGATCTTCGGCGGTTCCTTTAGACCGGCTGACTCGAGTGCCCTCGGCCAAGGCCCGAGTTTTTGTTTTATAAAACAAACCTCTTCGCTTGTGAAATCGCTACGCGCCGGAAGCCGTAAAAGCAAAGCGTATTTTTCTGTAAGAAGCTTAACAGCATATTCCGTTTTATTCTGTCTTTCCATCTTTATCACCAAAAAAAGCTTCCTCTGTATTAACAAAGAAAGCACAACTGATCATGCACAAAAACCGCACCATGCCGGAATAATTTTCGACACAGTTTACATGATCGGTTGCACTTCTTCATTGTCCAAGACTGCATTACCACAATTCGCGGAAGTATTCTGACTAATGGCATTTGCCAAACACAGTAATGACAGTTGTTTCGGATTCTCACCGGATTCCCAATTACCTACCGGGCCACGGCCTTTCGCACCGCAAATCGCTTATATTCAGTTTACGTTCATAGCATATCAAATTTTCACCTCATTGTCAATAGCGTACCGCATTGAAATCAACTTTCTACTTCAGAATATTGGGACTCTGTCCCAAACCCTGCCGGAGGAATCCCTTTTTTGAAAAAAAGGGTTATCCCCCGGACTCCTTTCCAAAAAAAATTGTATAAATATAATACAGGAAAAGTAAAATATTCAAACAATTAAGCATTGTAACCGTATAAAATCTTAATTACAAAGTTGACTACGAATAACGAAGTAATAAAATGAACTGTCGGTCAAAAGTCATAAATCAAAACAGCCTTGCTGACAAAAAAAACACCGGGTACATGATATTCCCCAGTGTGTCCTTGTTAATCAGAAAACAGCTCTGACCATAATGTTCCATTGAAGTTGATGCCCGTTTTAGTAAATACTGGATCAAGAATATGCTTCCTATGCTTATCTGAAGCCATCCAGTCCTTCATTGCTTCCTGTACTGAATCGGCAGAATCTATATTCTCACCAAATATTGTACTATAATCAACGTCATACTCGTCAAAAATAGTTGAGAATAAAGTTCCGTCTGGTCTTGTATGAGAATATTTCTTTCTGATCTCTTCTGATCTCACTCCGCAGGCAAATACCATATCAGTATCAAGTCTTAGTTCTTTAACTCCGGCTTTTCTCCTCTCGGCATTCACAAGCCTTAATACTTCATAAACTTCCTTTTTGATCTGTGACGTAACATAATAGGTTTCTGTATAGTTCTTTCCTCCGCTTTGCGCGCAGATCATAACTATATACTTGTCAAGATATCTCGGCCGGAAGCTTACCGTCTGATTTGTACTGTAATTTTGCAGTACGGACCATGTGTCTGAATCGTATATCTTGTAATAAATGGCATATTTCGAACCACTGCCTCGGTTTGTTGCGGTAATATTGACAGAGAAACCATAATACGTTGATTTTGTTCCCTTATTACAATTTGCATAGCTTTGCTTGGTTATCGAACGGGTAGTAAAAATCTTTTCCTTTGTATTGCCGTCAGCATCCTTTGCAACCGCTTTCAGCCTGTAATTGCCGGCATTCGAAAACTTATAACTGACACTTTCCGATGTACTGTAATCCTTGATCTTCTGCCAGGAAGCATTATTAAGACTGTAATAATATGCATACTTGAAAGGCTGTGTTCCCCCATAACCCTTGATCTTTATCACTGTCGATGCGCCCTGATCAACAAGACTTCCGACATTTATTGACGAACTGATAGTCATGTTTTTTCCTGTATTCTTTTTAACAGTAATATTTTTAATATCCTTTGTTACTACCTTTCCGGTCATATCTTTAACATATGCCCTGATCGTATAAAAACCAATTTTTGTAAGCTTACAGCTTGATAATGCGCTTTTGGAATAATTCGATATCTGTGTAAAGTTTTTTCCGTCAAGAGTATAGGCAAATTTATATTGATACGGCTGAGTTCCTCCTGAACCCTTTCCTGTCAGCTTCAATGTTCCTCCTGAGGATATTGCAGTCAATGCTGACGTCGATTCATTTTTCAGCGCAGTTCCCGTATTCTTTTTAACGGTAATATCGAATACTTTTGAGATCTTGCTTCCATCTTTATCCTTTGCAATACAATCAATCCTGTAATACCCTGCGGTAAGCTTAAAATTTATTTTATTATTAGTTGTAAAGCTTTTAACTATCTCTTTTCTGGCACCATCCTGTTTTGTCTGATAATATGCATAACTATACGGCGCAGTTCCTCCGCTTGCTTTTCCATTCAGCGTTATATTCTGTCCCTCATTAAAGGTTGTTCCGCTTATTGTGGAATTATTTTTTATCGGTGTATACTTCGGCAATATAACGACTCTTTTGTCAATATATCTTTCATTATCATATTTATCTCTTACGTAAGTCCTGATTGTATATGTCCCGGGCGATGTGGTCGTAAATTCTGCATAATTCTGTGTAGTAAAATACCGTATTACCTTCCAGTTTCCGTTATTGATCTTATAAACGAATTTGAATCTCCTCGGCGCAGTACCTCCCACAGCTGTTGCATTACTTAAATAGATTTTTGAACCTGTATATTGGGATACGGAGTTGATTTTAACATTTGTTATTGTAAGTGTAACAGCAGCATCGGCCCTGGTAACTGACGGCACTGCAAATATGCATCCAATCATTAAACATACACTTAAGAAAACAATACTCAATTTATTCATTGATTTTCTGATCATAAAATACCCCTCCTTAATCCTTATAGTCTACTCCATATTTTTCACATTATACCATATTAGGTCCCTTTTTTTCAATAGTTTTATATAATAATTGTCTGATTATTATTATTTATTTCAATTTTTTTGTTCGTTTTATACAAATATTGTATTTCACCGTCTTTGGATATAAACAAATAAAATAGATTATTTAATTATTGATTTAACGGTTTTTATTTTTTAAATAATATGCTATAATAATCTAAGAAAGTGCTTGGGGCAGGCAAAGAGTGTTGACTCTCGCAGACATTAATTACTGCAAATTATCTCCTCCGCCTCAGGAGCATAACATGTTGTTTTATTAGGAGGATTTTTATGGACTATGATGCATTTTCAGCTGGTGTTGAACCGGGAGGTCTCAGAAACACCCGTGATATCGGTATTCTGATATGTTACATGCTAGATTATCTGGATAAACCGTTTTCTCAGGATGATCTCATTAATACTATACAGGAAAACGGCATAGCAAATTATTTTGAAGTTTCTTCGGCAATGTCTGAGCTTATTAAAATCAATAACGTCGCTTTCTCTGATGAATCGGCCAAAACCATCGTTATTACTGATAATGGAAGATTGATCTCACATCAGCTAAGCAGTGAGCTTTCTGTTTCCGTAAGACAAAAGGCTATCGCTTCATTGCTGAAGCTTACTGAAGAACGTATTATAGAAAAAGAAAACCCTGTCATTATTTCTAAGGTCCAGGGGGGCGGATATAACGTTACAATGCAAATCACTGACGGCATCAGAGATCTCATGTCTTTGACTCTTTTTGTTCCGGACAGATCTATTGCTAATAGTGTAAAAAGGCAGTTCCATAAAAATCCGCAGAAGGTATATTCCATTGCTATTGCTTCTCTTATACAGGAAAAAGAACTAATTGATGAAGCAGTAAAGGAGCTTCAAAATGAATAACACACTTGATATGATCAATTTTAAAGAAGCTGTTTATTTCTATAAAAGTGATAAGGCTATTGTCGATTATTCATCTATGCAAAGCTTCAGCCTGATAAAAAGCTGTATTGAGGTCTTTGCTTATTATGGAATAAAAGAGTTAAAACCGGCTGATATAAAGATGTTCTTCGAGAAGATAAACATAGTTATGAAAAAAAACAACAAACCCTTTATTCCTTCACAAAAGAAAATAGAGGGTGTCCTTGACTGCTGTATCGGACTCTCCGATTGCTGTCTTATAAAAAACGGTGATTCCTTTTTTATCGAAAAGTGGAATACTGAAGGCTATAAATATGAAATATCATACGCATATCAGAAACACTATTTATAACCGCAAGCCTATGGCTTGACTTTGCTTGTTGAAAGCAAAGCTTTTTACCTCAAAATTATTATAAAAGCTTCATTTTCTTGCAGTTAATAGAAAATGAAGCTTTTTTCTTTCTTTGGAAAATACTTATAATTGATTTATGAATATCTTCCCTTCTTTTTAAACATTGATTTAATATAAGCGCTGAACCTGAATCCGGTAACTATGTTTTTCATCTCTTTGCAGTTCGGACATAGCGCGGGATATGGAAGCTCATATTTACAGTCAGTATGAACTAAATGGATTCTGTATTTTTTATTGATACATTTACGACACACATTTCCACCGAAAATCTGAATTATTTTTTTATTTGTTACCATGTTTTCTCCTCATTTTTTAATCCGTTTTTTTGTTTTCGCTTTCATTGTCTTCTGTACTACCATCCTGCTGTGTTGTTTTCTTTTCTTCAAATACACCTTCGTCAGCAAGCTCAAGGAATACATCAACAACCTTACTGTCAAGCTGTGTTCCTGAACAGCGTTTTATCTCTGCTACTATTTTGTCCATTGACATTTTTTTTCGGTATGGACGAGTTGAATACATCGCATCAAATGTGTCAGCTACCGCTATGATTTTTGCAATTTCAGGTATCTCATCACCCTTAAGCCCTGCCGGATATCCTTTACCGTCAATGCGCTCATGATGATACTGTGCTCCCAGTGCAAGATCAGGCTCAATAGTGATATTCTTTAGTATGTCATGGCCTACAGTCGGATGTGTTTTCATTACGGCAAATTCTTCATCGTTCAATCTTCCGGGTTTATTTAGAATTTCTATCGGTACACTGATTTTTCCGATATCGTGCAGAAGCGCTATATTATATATTCTCTCTATCTCCTCCTCACTCTTGCCAAGACGCCTTGCAAACATCGACGCATATTCAGCAACACGGGATGAATGTCCGTTAGTATATGAATCCTTTATATCCACGCATTTTGCAAATGCCGCTGTCATTTCATTGATAAGTCGTTTATTGTTTTCCTGCTTTTTCAGCAGCAGCGCTGTCTTTCTTTTGTAATACAAAAATACCGATCCTACTGTCAGTAGTACGATTCCCACTCCGATCACTATCCTGAACCACATCTGTTCATAAAATGCCATATCCTTCACTATAGTCAGAGTAATCGTTTTTTCTGTTTTGCCGGTGATCGTGTTTATTATCGACAAATGAAATGTATACTTTCCTCCCTTAAGATTTGTATATGATACCTGTTTCAGGTCCTGTTTCTTGACCATAAAGGTTTTCTCATCAAATCCCTCAAGATAATAGGAAATCTGAGGATTATTCAGCGTATATGTGAATACATTCGGATCTATTGTAAGTCTTTTGCAGTTATACGGAATATGTATCTCTTTCATATCATTTGTTTTTATTTCTTTGTCATCAACATTGATATACGATACTGAAAGCAATATATCCGTATTATCTGACTTTTGATTATTTATATTTATACTGCTTACTCCTGATGTTGCTGAAATGTATAGTGTTCCGTTTTCATCCTTATAACTGTATGAATTTGCTGTTGGTACGGAAGGAAGACCGCATTTTGTATCCAATAATTCATAATCAAGTTTTTCATCTTTAAGTATCGCTTTCTTTGAAACTACATAAATCCCGTTACTGCTCAATATCCACATACGGTCATGGTTATCAGAATATATATCATAATTGTTTGAATAGGGAAAGTTTTCTATAGTCCTGATCTTTCCGTCCTTCATATATGCTATTGAATTACTTGTTACGATCCAGTAAATATTCTCCGCGGGATCTTTTTTTATCCTCAGTATTACCTCAGAACTCAGACCATCATCGTTTCCGAGTCTTGTTACCTTATTTCCGTCTACTGTATATATTCCGTCGCCGTCACTTCCGAAAAACAGTTTCCCGTCCTCTCCTTCTTCAATACTCAGTATTTCCAGGTTACTTATTCCATTTGAATCATTGAAGCTCGATACTATCTTTTCTCCGGATATTATATTGACTCCGCTCATAGTCGCAACGGCCATTCTTCCGTCTGACAATTCCTTTACCGTACGCACACGGTTCGACAAAAGTCCCTTACTCTCATTATAAACGGAATATTTATTTGTTTTGGGATCATATTTAACAAGTCCGTTTTCACTGTATGTACAAAACCATAGATTCTGATCTTTATCCTTCGTTATGCATCTTATGCGATTTCCGCTGAGTAGTCCGGTAAGCTCATTTTCCTTTTCTCTGTAATTACTGTCAAGTATTTTCAGGCCCTTATCTGTAGCAATATAAAGATCGTCGTTGCATTTACAAGTGCTGTTTACAACCATATTCGGCAATCCAACTATACCTGATATATCTATAAATCTGTTTTCAACGATCTTCATCAAACCCTGTCTGCCGGAGCAGAACCAAAGATTTCCCTCATGATCCACCATTATATCGTCAACCGAGCTTGTCATTGGCAGATCTTCAAGCACAATATATTCACCCTTTTCAAAATATCCTATTCCTGCATCCGTTCCGCACCAGATGTTTCCGTTAATGCTTTTCATTACATTTACTGTTTTATGCGGCGCAACAGAGATTATTTTTTTATCGGACATTTTATTTTTTATGTTTCCGTACAGAATCTCACTGTGGCCGTCAGTTCCTACATACACATATCCCGGATTATCAGGATCAGGATAGATCGATTCAGCCGCTTCAAAACCAAAATCTTTAGCTTGATATAACGCTGTTATTCTCATCTTTTCCATTGTAAAGAAGCTTCCGCTCTGTGTAACACCATATACTGTTCCATTTTCGTCGGTTTCCATGTCACAGATATATTCTTTATTTATTCGTGATTCTTCAACATTATGAAGTTTACCGTCCTTATCAACATACGCTACACCCATTGTTGTCGAAAAGATTATATTTCCGTCATTATCTTCTGTTATATCTCTTACGGAAACTGAAGACAATCCGTCTTTTCTGGAATAGAACTTAAATTCCGTACCATTCATTACAGCAAGTCCGCTGTCATTTGTTCCTATCCACAACCTGTCCTTTGAATCCACATACAGGCATACCACACTTGAAATACCTGTTGTAGAAGGATAGCGATAGAATTCATTTCCGTTATATCTTATCAGTCCGCTGTAACCCCCGATCCAGATAAATCCGTCACTCGTCTGAACAGCCGTATTGGATTCTGAGGTCGGAAGTCCGTTTGTGTTATTATATAGCACGCACGTATAGCCAGATCCTTTTTCGATCAGATCGGGAACGTACAGGGCTTCTGTATTTACACTCGCAAAAGGAATAATCATTGTATTTATGATCAGCAGTGATACGATCATTACCAGTACAGTACTGAAACCTCGTAATTTCGTTTTATTTGCGACAGTCTGCAAATTCATTTCTTTCACCTTTCCGTCTATATTCTTTGCCATTTTATTTACGCAGTACTCCTCATTATATATTAACTGCAATTACACCCATTATACAACGCAAACGCCCGGAATTCAACACAACAGGTATTATTATTTACAGAAAAGCAATAAAACAGGCCTTTTTCACATCAGCGGCGCAACAAGCTTAAGAACTGTTCCTGTTATGCTTAAATATGGCTTACCGGAATAGATGGTTTTTGATTCTATAAGACGACACCGGGAAAATGTATCAATGAGATCTTTTTTGATTTCTCCTATGCATTTAACGCCATGCATATAAACTGCACATTCAAAATGATGATACAGACTCCTGTAATCAAGATTGATAGTACCTACAACTGCTTTGACATCATCACTTAAAAAAACCTTTGCATGAATGAAACCCGGTGTATATTCATATATCCTGACACCGGCATCCATAAGTATCCTGTAATATGATTTTGACAGTGCCCATATCGCTTTCTTATCCGGTATTCCGGGAAGAATTATGCGTACATCAACACCACGCTCAGCTGCATATCTCAAAGATGAAATCATGTTATCATCAAGTATCAGGTACGGAGTCGTTATATAAACATAATCCTTTGCTTTGTTAATTATATCAGTATATACTCTTTCTGCAATTTTATGATCGTTCAGCGGTGAATCTCCGTATGGAACAACAAATCCCTGTGAATGTATATTCCTGTCATACAACTCCAGATACTGCGAAAAATCATCCGTTTCCGTATTTTTCCGGCATACGTTCCACATCTGAAGAAACATCAGGGTCAGACTGTCAACTGCCGGACCCTTGAGCATTACTGCTGTATCCTTCCATTTTCCGAATCTGTCTATCACGTTTATATATTCATCTGCAAGATTGACTCCGCCGCAAAATGCTGTTTTTCCGTCTACAACAAGTATTTTTCTATGATCCCGGTAATTATATGATGAGGTTATAACCGGCTTTATCGGTTCCCACATTCTGCATTTTATCCCGATTCGTTCAAGACGGTCAGGGTAATTATATGGAAGTGTAGAAAACACACAGCTTCCGTCATACATTACTCTTACATCAACACCCGCTTTTGCCTTTTCTGCAAGAAGCTCCAGGATCTTACCCCACATTTCTCCTTCTTCTATTATAAAATATTCAAGAAAAATAAACTTTTTAGCTTTATCTATCTCTTCAAGCATACGAGGAAACTTTTGATCACCAAATGAAAAATATTCTACTGATGTATTTTCATATGACGGAAAATGACCTGTTTTTGATAAATATCTGCACAGTGCATATGAATCTTCTGATGCTTTTTCCATATCCATGACTGTGTTTTCATCCTGAGAAAAGTATCCGGAACTTCTGACCGTAATATTACTGAGATCACGTTTTATCCTTCTGTGTCCGACCTCGATCTGAGTCCAGACATAAAATACACTGCCAAAAAATGGAGCAAATGATATTAATAGCATCCACGAAAGCTTGGCCGATGAATCCATTGGACTGTTGTATAAAAGCAAAATGACTATTATTTCAAAAAGCATCCTTTCATCAAGATAATACCTGCCTACCAGATCACCGAATACCAACCATATACCAAATAAGATCAAAAACTGGAATATAAGCATTATCAGAATTATTCCAAGTCGGCTGAAAAGAACAGAAATCAATCCTTTTTTCCAGTTTTTTGCTACTCTGAGTTCACCGTATTTTTTCTTTTTTATTTTTCGTTTTCTGCTCATTTCGATTCTCCTTGTTGAAAAAAAATTTAAAATGATATATAATATGCTTATAATCGTTATTGGAGGAGATATTGATATGGACCTTATTCCAAGCTTTTCTGTAGATCACACTGCCATCATTCCAGGCATTTTTATAAGCCGCATGGATAAAGCCGGAGAAAATATTATTACAACCTACGATATCAGACTTACAAGACCCAACAGAGAACCTGCTGTCGATGTTGCGGCTATGCATTCGCTTGAACACATAATAGCGACCTTCCTCAGAAATGATCCCGACTGGAAGAATGAAATAATCTACTGGGGACCAATGGGATGCCTGACAGGTTTTTACCTTATCCTCAAAGGCTCCCGTAAACCACAGGAAATATATAATCTGGTATTAAAAGCCTTCAGATCGGTAAATGATGTAAAGACCGTCCCCGGAACAAATGAGAAAAACTGCGGTAATTATCTTATGCATAACCTCGGCTTGGCAAAATGGTATGCTGCAAGATTTGCTGACTACCTTGATACAAACTCAGGAAATCCTGAAATTTTCAATTATCCTGAATCGGAACGGCTCGTAACAGACAATGGACAGAAATTCTATGATTCGTAAAAACAAGCCGCCGCGCTGTACAACAAAATAAAATAGAATTACATTGACCGGGCAGTCCATTCGGATCGCCCGGCAATTTTTATGATCTATTTTAGGAAACCTCTGTTCTGTATAAAACATATTTTATTTTTTGTCAGTTTTTACCGGTTATCAATAATCGTCTACATCAACGTTAATATAGTATTTAACACAGTAATCATGTCGATTCAGCATATCCTGCCCCCATGTAGAGGAATATTTTGTCGCGTAATAAACCGATAATTTTATTTGATAATATCCGGGTTTATCCGGTGTCCATGTGAACGTATTGACTTTGTTATTGCTTTTTTCCACCATGACCATCGGTCCTACATAGTCTCCACGTATCTCTTCGTCTTCGGTAATAAAACTACGCTCTGCAAACAATTCTACGTAGTATGGTAAAGGTCCGCTAAGCATTTCTGTTTTGAATGTTACAGGCACAATATGATCCTTGTCTATTTTGAGCCATGAATCACTTTCCAAGAGATTCCCCTTGCTATCATAATATTTATCTTCATTGACATGATCATATGAAGTATTATCGGGAAGCTTGTACTCGTTCTTATATGTCAATCCATTGCACGAAGCTGTTACTCTTGATTTAAAATGCATTATACTACTCGGATAGTTTGTGCATTTGAAGTCACCTGAATACAGCTTTGAACCGTATTTGTATAAGTGCGAAGTATTTTCAGGCTCCATTCCGTAAAACCAATAACATACCGTTTTATTTGCTCCAAGATTATTGTTTTCCACCTGTGGATCAAAACTAAGATGCTTGCCGTTTATATTGACATTGACCCATGCGTGACCGCCGTATCCGCCTCTGTTCATACCTACAGCTCCGCCGACAAGATTTGCATCAAATCCTATACGTTTTAATATTACCACATAAGCAGCAGAATAATTATCGCATACTCCATATTTATTTACAAGGATCGAGTAAGCATTACTGACTACGTACTGATCGTCTTCGTTTTCGTATACTATATTCTCCATATCAATATACGACGGACTTTTATATGTACAATTCTGCGCAAGATACTTGTAGCAGGCCTGTGCTTTTTCCGCAGGTGTCATTCCGCTCTTTACTGCGGATGCCAATATTTTGTCAACAGCCTTATCGACCTTAGAAAAATTGGTTTTCACCGGCTTAAGCTTCGCAGTATTAAGCAGACTGTTGACCTGATTTACATCCGGATAAACAGTTCTGTCTGTAACACCGTTCACTATAACCATCACTTTTGCTGACTTTCCGTTGTAAGTTCGTGCAGTTACTTCTGTTGTACCTGTTTTCAGGGCTTTAACATTGCCATTTTTATCCACAGTCGCTGTATTCTTATTATCTATACTGTATGTGATTCCGTTTGCTCCTTCACTGCTGTAGAACAAAGGATTGATCTTCTGAGTCTTGCCGGCATCAAGCACAAGGATGTTTCTTTCAAAAAAAAGCTCAGACGGTGCTTTCTTGACAGTTACCTTACAGGTACTTTCCTTGCCGTTATAAGTCCTGACCGTAACGTATGCTACACCCGGTTTATCGGCAACAAATTCACCGACCCAGTCAGTTCGTGTCATTCTTACAATGCTGTTATTGCTGCTGCGGTATGTACGTACAGCCGCTGCCGATCCATCATTGACAGCCGAACCGAGTGTGTATTTTTCCCCTACACCGAGGTTAAGTACGCCCTTTGTAAGTGTAATCTTTTTAGGAGCAGGCTTAACCGTGACTTTGCAGGTGCTTTCCTTTCCATTGTAGGTGCGCACTGTCACATATGCAATTCCCGGCTTTACAGCGGTAAATTCACCTGTCCAGTCGGTGCGTGTCATTTTGATTATACTGCTGTTGCTGCTCCTGTATTTACGTGATGCGCTTGCGCTTCCGTTATTCACCCCGGAACCGAGTGTAAATTTTTCTCCGGTGCCAAGTGTCAGTATGCCTTTTGTAAGAGTCACCTTTTCAGGTGCTTTTTTTACTGTTATTCTGCATGATCTTTCCACACCCGAACTATTTCTTGCAGTTATCCACGCTGTACCAATTCCGACAGCCTTCACATTTCCCTTCTGATCCACCGTGAGTATCTTTGCGGATGATGTCCTCCATTTCACAGTCTGGTTCGCGGTAAGCTTATAGCCCTCACCCTTACCGAGCGACATCGCCGTTTTATTCAGTGTAACACTTCCTGATACACTGTTCTGTGAAACAGCGCAGACCTGATATCCGGTATGATTACACGTCATAGCGGCAGCCCCTGCTGCCATTACTGATGCCATCGCAAATACGAACGCTTTTCTGAAAAATGCTTTCATTTTTTTCACTCCTTATGCTTTTTGTTTTTTCTTGATATATATATCACAGCAATTGCTATACACAATAATACAGCTGCTGAAATCAACGATATAATTATTATTTTAACATAATTATCATTATCCGGTAAGGTATCTTTTTTTGTGTCAGTCTTTTCGGACGATTCTGTTCTGCTTTCATTTTCAGATGTACTCTGAACAGATTCATCAGCGCTGTCCTGCTCTGTAACTGAGCTTTCATCCGGCTGAGGCTGTAAAGATGATTCCTCCTGCGGAACAGGTGCATATTTCAGAATCGCAGTTATTTCTTTGCGGACATAGTCTTCCATTTTTATTTTGCCGAAGCTTTCCTCTGTTCCGCAATAAATTATTTCCTTAAGCGAATTTTCATAATCCAATGCCATTGATTCTATTCTTTTTATACCGGCCGGAAGTGTGATAGATGAAAGACTTTTACATCCCGAAAATGTGTAGAAATCTATTATGTCTACTCCCTGCGGTATATTGACTGTTCTGAGGCTTATGCAGTCAGAGAACGCGCCCCTTCCGAAATTTACAACGCTGTCAGGAACAGTCACTGTTTCCAGTTTTTCACATTGAAAAAATGCCTTGTAGGCAATACTTTTTGTTCCCGGCTTAATATCTATACTGGTAATTTTATTTTTATCACCCTTGATAGTATAGAACACTTTTCCGAGATATACTGCACCATCGTCATAACCTCCGAGCCATGGTGCTTCTTCCGGAACCGAATATTCGTCAATGTATTCAAGACTTTCCGAAACACTAAAGGTATTCAGCTTTTCACAATCAATAAATGCCATTCTGCCTAATGATATTAATCCATCCGGCAAATTAATAGATGTAAGATTGATACATCCCTGAAATGCCCTATCACCGATTGCTTTTACTCCATCCGGAAGTTCAACCGACACAAGATTTTCATATCCCTCAACCGTATCACCGTTGACATACGAAAAAGCTGTTGACGCAATATATGTCGTTCCGTCTTTTATCTTTATACTTGTATTATCCGGCATTATACCACGGTAGCAATAGAAAATATGATCGTTTTCTCCAAGATAAACGCATCCATCCGGCTGTTCACTAAGCCATTTTGTGCTGTCAAATGCCCACTCTCCCAATGCAATATCACCTTCCGGTATTGTTATGCTCTCAAGCTCCGGGCAGTATCCGAATGCGTGATCTCCGATACTTTTGACGCTTTTGGGAATAGTAATCGATTTGATTCCGAAGCAGCCGTAAAATGCTCCTTCACCAATGCTTTTCAGCGTATCTGGAAATTCAACTGTTACCACAGACGGTCTGCTCTGAAAAGCCCTTTCATGTATACCGGAAACGCTTTTTCCATCTATCTCAGAGGGAATTAAAAGCCAATCTGTTTCACCCTCGTAGCCGGTTATCTCAACAGTGCCGTCTTCAAGTTCGTTATATAAAAAAACGTTCTCTTCCACCGAATTTACGTTAAGGTTCAACTGCGGATAAAAGAATACTATCATCATTGCAGAAATATACGCTGTCACTTTTCCCCGGAATTTCATTCGAAACACTCCTTACGTCCTTATCATTTTCTTTTAAACTTCTTTATTACCCAATCGTAATCAGGCAGATTGAAATCTGATCTGCAATATGGACAGTATTTCTCTTTTGTAGCATCAAAGCTTGAACCGCAGTTTCGGCATTCGATCTTATGTATAGAAAAACCATTATCCGTTTCTGCATGGACGTTTTTATATATCAGAAGCTCAAACACCTCAATTCTTTTTGAAATATGATGACCCTTGCATCTGATCGTAAACATATGCACATCAATATCTATATATGCATAATCATTTTCTATATAGTAATTCTTCGCATTGATGAATCCGAAATAATTCATATCAATAATGTCCCTGCATTCATTCTCGACAGGCTCACCGCAGTATACAGCGCAGTTTTCATAATCCTCGCTATATACCATCATTCTGATAAGATATATAAGCTTTCCGATAAAATGGTCCAGAGTGAAGTTTTTTTCAAAGCCCCTCATGAATTCAGGAAGACGCCTTCTCGTTTTAAGAAAGCGGAAAAAGCTTGGAAGATACATTGAAACATAAATGATTCCGTATAATATATTTGCCACAACCTTAAGGACATAGCCGGAAAGTATACCGACTGCCGTATATCCCGCTATCCATGCCCCCTCAGTTATTTTGGGGACAATATCATCGGACGTAAACGCTGTTTTTAATGTATCAAAATTCACGAATCCGAATATGCAAAGCAATATAAGAACACCAATAAGTGAAAATGGCGCGACTGACGTTGTGATATATGTATTGGCCTTATGGTCGTAATAATTTGTGACCTTCGGAAAAAGCTCTGACATCATAAACCTTGTCTGGCAGAACGGACAACCTGTCAGAAGCTGTCCCACTGTGCTTACTGCTCCGCAGTCCGGACAGCTGTATTTTTCTTTCTTATTCTGATTTTTCAGCCATATAACATTGGCATACATTGTCTTTTTGTATTTTTCCCTTTTTTTAACCTTCCCGGCAACCGAATATTCCGTCTTACTGTCCATGATACTGAACGGCATTCTGGTTATATAGCGTGTATCCTTATCAAGCTTTATTGCGCTGCCTCTGATCGAATTATCCATTGAATAATTGTATTTGACAGAAGCGTTATTATCACTCAGTCTTTTGCCCTGAAGTGATGCAGTATATCTTAGATCATCCGATCCGAGCTTAGGATATTCTCCGTTGCTTAAATCGCAGGAATTCAATTCCTCAATGAACTCCTTCAGTATTTCCCTGGATTCTTCATTATACTTCTGCTCTAAATCTTTTTCATTTTGATTATCAGACATCTTTTCTGCCCCTTTATTTCAAATTTTTTAAACTATCTACTTTCACGAAACTATATTTATTGCAGCACGGCTTAAACACTGCAAAATACAAAAGTTAAATGCTTTCTCTTCGTATAGTACCATACAAAAGAAGTATTGACGATATCATCATTATCATTTCTGTTACAGGCTGAGCCCATAACATTCCGCCGAAACAGAATACACCATTCAATATCAACAGAAGCGGAACATACAGTATAAGCTGCCGTACAAGGGTTATACCAAAGGCATACTGGGGTTTTCCCATTGCCTGAAATGACATCCGGCACATAGAAATTGCCCCCACAAACGGCAGAATGAACATTAATGTTCTCAATACTTTTGTACCAATTGCAATGACCTGAGATGAACCAGTAAATATACCTATCAAAAGCGGCGCAAATACACCGTAGATCATCATAAGACATAATTCCGCTGTGCTTACTACAATAACCCCTGCTTTCAGCACCTTCATCATTCTGGAATAGTTTTTTGCGCCGTAGTTATATCCCATTATAGGCTGTGTTCCTGCGGCAAATCCCTGATAAACATAACTGCCAAGCGATAATACCTTCTGTGAAATGCCCATTGCAGCAATCGTAAGTTCTCCGTAACCTACGGCAAGATTATTGTTTACAACATATGCCGCTGATGTCAGAAGCGTTTCCAGCGATGCCGGAACACCTACCCAGAATATTTCCTTAAGGATCTCTGATGTCGGCCTAATATACTTAATTTCCGGCTTTAACAGCGTCTTTCCGCGGATATAAAACATCAAAGATACCATCATACCGCAGCCGTTTCCGATAATTGTTGCTATAGCTGCACCCTGCACCTGCAAATTCAAAGCAAATATAAATACAGGATCAAGAACAATATTGACTATCGTACCGACAATCATTCCCACAATCGAGTATTTTACCGAACCTTCACTTCTGAGCAGCTGCCCGAATGTATAATTCCCCATTGTAAATAAGCTTCCGATAAGAATGATCTTTACGTACTGCTCCGTATAAACCGTTGTATTCTCTTTTGCACCAAGCCCCTGTACAATACTTCTCAGAAATATCAACCCTGCCGCCGAAACTATAATGCTGTTGACGACTGTCAGCATAATTCCGGCTGTCAATGTGTGATCTGCCTTTTCTTTATCACCTGCGCCAAGACTTCGTGCTATAAGAGATGATGAACCTGTTCCTATCATGTTTGAAACAGCTATGGTCACCATCATAACAGGATAGGCAAGGTTTACTGCCGCTAACTGATAATCATCATGCATCAGTCCGATAAAATATGTGTCCACCAGATTATACAGGACCATAATGAACATTCCTGCAATAAGCGGCACTCCCATTTTCAGAACTGCCTTCGCAGGCTTTTCTTCACTCAGCGTAAATATTCGATTATCTTCTTTATTCATCGCTTATCTTTCTTTCGTTACACATAATATCATCAAATATGCTTTTGCGCATAATTACACTATATTTCAAAATCAACCCTTCCGCTTTCGATATTATACATTGCTCCTATTACTTTTAATCCGTGTTCTTCTTCCTCATGTATTTCAAAACTGTTTTCAATGATTTCAATGCTATGCTTTACATTCAGACAGCAAGCTTTGTATTCATCCTTTTCTTCACCGATGGCTTTCTTTATCTCATCTGTTATGAATTTAATGTACCCTTCGGAATCGTGATTAACAGCCGCGTCAACAGCGCCGCAATGATCATGTCCGAGTACGACTATCAGCTTTACGCCGAGATGATGCGCCGCATATTCGACTGAGCCCAACTGGTGGTCATCAATGACATTTCCCGCAACTCTTATAACAAAAAGATCGCCTATTCCCGCATTGAATATACTCTCAGGGATAACTCTTGAATCAGAACATGAAATAATAATTGCATAAGGATGCTGTCCGTTACTGAATGTTTCCTTTCTTTTCAACAACGATACATCACCGTCATTCTTTTCTTTCATGTATATATTATTTCCCTGTTTAAGCTTGTCAAGTGCCGTTTCTGCATTAATCATAATCATTTTCTCCTCATCTTTCTGTGTTTGGATAAATGGTATAAAATTTCAAGGTATAAACGCAAATCTTTTAATAATCATCTGTCTATCAGATCAGTCCGAATCAGAAAGAAT
>CACYDC010000247.1 GCA_902773025.1 uncultured Ruminococcus sp. | reverse complement strand
TAGTTAAAGGCGAAGCAGCAGCCAGACAAGCCATTGCAGAGGTCATGCGTAAAAAAGGATATACTGAAAAAGAAATTCTTGAACTTATAGGTGATGATAATCTCTGAAACGATCATTGATCGCATTTGATCAATATGTGCAAAAATAAAAGGATATGCAAAAACAAAAGGCCGTGCCGATCAGAAATGAAAGGTACGGTCTTGTTTGCATGTAATGCAAGTGTCTTTTATATTAACTTTTAGTCTATTCTATCCTTCAATAAACATGTGAAAAAAACCGGGTGCAGGGAGGTTTCTCCCTGCCGAGGGTCCGGGGCAAGCAGCCCCGGGCAGGGTTTGGGGCGCAGCCCCAACAGCAGGGCCGGCAGTCCCAACATATCTGTTAGTTTAGGTAAGAAAAGTATTACAACGGATATCAAAGCGTTGCGGCGATTTCTTTTAAATATGCTTTGAATGGAGCACCAAGAACCGGATTTCTGAGTGCAATCTCTACAGTGGCTTGCAATGTTCCAAGCTTATCTCCCATATCATATCTCTTGCCTGTATAATCCACACCTGTAATTCCCACTGTCTGCGCAAGAGTACGCATTGCGTCCGTAAGCTGTATTTCCCCTCCGGCACCGGGAAGCGTATGATCGAGAATATCAAATATATCGGGGGTGAGAACACATCTTCCTAATATCGAGAAAAGTGACAAAACCTCTTCTTTGGTTTTCGGCTTTTCCACCATATCCGTACAGCTGTACAGGTTACCTTCAAGATGATCTACCTTCAATGAGCTGTATTTGTGGATCGCATCCTCAGGAACAGCCTTGATGCCAACTGCTGCCTTGCCGTATTTTTCATATGCCCTTATCAGCTGACCGCAGGCAGGATCATCGCCTATAATTACATCGTCACCATACATAACTGCGAAGGGTTCATTTCCTACAAATGAACGCGCACAGCTTACAGCATGCCCGAGTCCTTTTGTTTCCTTCTGACGGATAAAGAATATATTTGCAAGCTTCGATATTGATACTATTTCATCATATACATCCTGTTTTCCGCTTTCAAGAAGTCTGTTTTCAAGCTCCGGCGCACGGTCAAAGTGATCCTCCATTATTCCCTTTCCGCGGTTTGTAATTATGAGTATGTCCGTTATACCGGAATTCACTGCCTCCTCAACGATATACTGTATCGCCGGCTTATCTACTATTGTCAGCATTTCTTTCGGCATTGCCTTTGTCGCCGGCAGTACTCTCGTACCAAGGCCGGCTGCGGGGATGACTGCTTTTGTTACTTTCATTATGATTTCCTCCTCAATTTTTATATTATTACATAAATGTCAGTGTTCCTACAATTATTACTTCACAGGCAAGTACCATAAAAGCAAGCCCAGTGTGTATACCGCCTTTTTGACGTATTATATCTATAAGCTGTTTGTGATCAGCTTCGGTTTCCTTCGCTTTAATCTTCTTTATTTTTTTGACTGCAAATTTGTAATAGCTTTTGTTTGCTGAAAACGAAAGAATTATTTTCACTGCAAGGAATATAATATTTACCGCAAATGGCAAAAGCATGAGTACTGCATGCAGAAGATCACAATTTGCCATTATCCATTTTCCGTATGCAATATAATTATCTGCCCTTCCTGAACTTCCGACTGCTTTCTGCGCCTGATCCCACAGATCACCCGTAAAAAAGGTTATGCAAACATAATTAAGTATAATAGGAATTAATGTCAGCAGTGAAAAAAATATCCCCTTTAAATATTGTTTGCGGTAAAGATACCAGATATCGAAAAAGAAAAATGTTGCAAAATTGAATCTGCTCGTATTTCTTTTTTTGATCGAAGAAAATATAGGCCCGTAATACATTTCGTTTGACCCGATAAATGCAGTAAGCTCCTCTCCGGTAACTCCGTCAAAATCATCATCATTTTTTATACCGATAGCATATTGTCTGATCTCATCAATATTGACCCTGCCATTCTGGAATATCGGCGGAAAGCCTTCAGGCAATTCTTCACTGCTTTTTTGTTCATCAAAGGAATGCCCCGTGTAAACCGGCGATCTTTTGGCAGGCGACGGAAGAAAATCACCGCAGCGGTCGCATACGATACTGTCTGTTGAATTCTTATGACCGCAGTGACGGCATACAACAAACCTGCCGTCATCCTCAGGCGGAAGTGATTTCTGAAACTCTCTGTCTGTATATTCCTGCCATGACTCACCACTTTTATGCAGTTCGGGAAAAATACATTTACCCTTGATCTCGTAGCAGCTTCTGTGATATGGCGCTCCGCATTTAGGGCAGACAACGATATCATCCCCGGAAGCAAATTTTTCTGAGCAAACAGGGCAATTTTTATTTGTAAAATCCATTTCATTCTCCTGTAGAAAATTTATTGTGGCCTTTTGTTCATTATACAATATAATAATAAAATAAGCAAGTACAGCTTACACATTTAACGAAAATCAACTTTCTTCTTCAGAATATTGCCCGGTGCCCGGGCAGTCGTGTTCGGCGGAGTGCCTCCGCAGTCGTGTTCGCGGTTCCGCTCACTGCGTTCGCTGCGTGGTAAGCGTAAATAAATTGTTCCCGCGGTACTTATTTTTTAGCGTAATAATGTATCAGTCATGGGGCAGTGTCTTTCAAAACTCCCGGCCCCCTTTCCAAAAACTTGTGTTTATCATATTTGTTTATCATATTATAGATTCATATTTATTCGATAATTATACAATATGATCTTAAACGACCTGAAACAGATAAAATTTAAGGTATTCAGTTTCGGGAACATTGTAAAGTACAGGATGATCGGGAGCTTGCTGTCTGTATTCAATACGCCGCAGAGAAACATGAGCGTCGGCTGCTGCGCTTCTGAGCATATCCTCAAACATCTGTTCACTCATAAAATGCGAGCATGAGCAGGTAGCAAGATATCCGCCATGAGGCAGGAGCTTCATTGCCCGCAAGTTAATTTCCTTATATCCGCGCACAGCATTTTCCATCGTCTGACGAGATTTGGTAAATGCTGGCGGGTCAAGTATGATAAAATCGAATCCCTCTCTGCCTGTCATTGATGAGAGAAGATCAAAAACATTTTCGCACAAAAAATCCATTTTTCCGTCAAGGCCGTTCAGCTGAGCATTACGCCGGGCCATATCGACAGCTTCCTGAGAAATATCAACTGCGCGTACATATTCCGCGCCGCCTGCCGCTGCATTAAGTCCAAAAGAACCGGTATGGGTAAAGCAGTCAAGCACACGTTTTCCGCGGGCCAATTTAGCGGCAGCCTGTCTGTTATATTTCTGGTCGAGAAAAAAGCCTGTTTTCTGTCCATTTTCAAAATCCACATGGTATTTTATTCCATTTTCTTCGATCATAACATCGGTCGTTTCAGGCATTGGCACACCCGGAAGCGGATAGAAGCCTTTTCCCTGCTTCATACCTTCAAGCTCACGCACTTTGACATCGTTTCTTTCAAAGATACCCCTGATATTATGCCCGTCCTGTGTAAGGATCTTGTAAAGCAGCGGAAATATTATATCCTTACGCTGTTCTATGCCCAGACAAAGAGTCTGCGTAACAAGAATATCATTGAATTTATCCACAGTTAATCCGGGAAATGTATCTGCTTCTCCGAAAATAACACGGCAGCAGCCCAGATCGCCGTTCATTACTGTTTTTCTGTATTCCCATGCATAGCGTATTCTTCTTTCAAAGAAAGCCTCATCGAATTTATCATTAGCATTGCGAGAAATAAGTCTTATTCTTATTTTAGAATTACTGTTATAGAACCCTGAGCCTATAAACCTTCCCTTACTGCTGACGACATCCACAATTTCACCATCAGCAGGATCTCCGTCAAGTGAAACGACCTCTGCGTCATATATCCAAGGATGACCCTTTTGCAGGCTGATCTCACCCTTTTTTGTTACCTGAGCTACAACATATTCTCTTTTTTTAAATGACATATAAATATCTCCTTAATAGTCACGGGTTATGACTGTACTGATCTGTCAAAATCCACACCAACTGTATTTCCGCAGTGCAGAGAGTAGATCAGACATTCCGTGACGGGTTTATCAAAAAGCTGAGATGCGGCTTCTTTATACAGTCTTAGCTGTAAACCGTATTTATCGGCAAGCTCAGCAGAATCCTTTACCCTGTCCGTTTTATAATCAATTATACTTATATTATCCTTCTGCTCGATAATACAGTCGACTGCGCCCTGAAGCACCGTTGTGATACTGTCATCGATCAGCTTATCGGATTGCTCCTCCGGCAAGGTCAGTCTTGCCGGTATATTTACCGTAAAACGGTATTCTCTGTACAGATTTTCAGCATTGAGCATTTTTTTAAAAATATCACTTTTTGCAAATTGAAGAATCTGTTCATCATTTATCATTTCTGCCTGATGCCCGGACATAAGCTGCTGCGAAACAAGCCTATCTTTTTCCTTATCAAATCTGCCGGTATTTTTTATTTCTTCATACAGAGTATGAATATCTGCAAACTGTAAAAAAGCATGGGTCGCCGTACCGCGCTCAGCCGGCGATACCTTTTCGCTTTTTGCAAAATAAGGAACCGCCACAGCGGTATAATCAAACTCATTTTTCCTGTGCGCAAGCGCTGATGCAGAAACCTTTGACGGTATCGTCGATGTTATATCAGATATACTTTCCTTAAAACGCTCATGAAGAAGTTTTTCAAAGCCTATGTCGGCAGAAGCTGCTGCCTCGGGCTTCTGTCTGACATTTTCCCTGACCGGGTCCGTAATATGTACATAACTCCACTGAGAATCACATTTCAGCGCCGGAAGCTCAATTTCTGTTCCGGAAAAATCACCGCAGCTGTCGCCTGCTATACCTGCATCCTTCCTTAATTCATGAAGCTGTCCGCTAAGCAGCGCGCACATAACGATCCAGTCAGAAAATGTTCTGCATTTCATGACCGATTCAGGGGCAATATGTCCTGTTCCTTCATCATAGCTGATTTTTTTTGCAAGGTCGTTCAGATATTTACGGTACTGATCAGGTTTATCATCCTCTTCCTTCTGTCCATCGACCGTTACTGTAGACAGAATAATAAGCTTTTCCTTAGGCCGTGTAAGGGCCACATACAACACCCTGAGCAATTCACTTTTTTCCTCACGCGCACTCATCAGCTTTATTGCAGTATATTGCAAAGTATTGAACTGCAAAAGCTTTTCTTCGTCTATTGCCCTCAGTCCTATGCCAAGCTCACTGTGATAATTTACTCTCGGATGCTCCTCAAGGCCCCTGCTGTTAGTGCAGGCAATAATACAAATAGGGAATTCCAGTCCTTTTGAATGATGAATCGTCATAATTTTCACAGCATTTAACGGCGCACTGTCAGCAATCCTGATACCGTTTCCTGTTTCCTCAAGATATCTGATATGCCTTACAAAGCCCGTCAATCCGCCTGCGGTACCCGATTCATATTCACTGATATAATTCATAAGCCTTCTGAGATTCTGCACACGGAATTCTCCGTCCGGCATTGCATTCATAACTGAAACAAACGCGCTTCTTTCAAAGAATTCCTGCAATAGCCTGTCGGTCGTCACAGTAACCGAAAGCGCCCTCAGACTGCGCATATTACCGACAAATCTTTTTATTTTTCCGGAAAGCTCCGGATTTTCCGCGCTTCCCTCTTTTGTGCAGAGATAAAGGAGCCTTTTATACAATGATTTGCCATTGACTCCACGGATAAAGGCAAGCTCATCCGGTGTGAACCCTGAAACCGGACACATCATCGCCGCTGTCAGATCAATATCAGATAGCGGATTGCTCAGCACCTTAAGATATGCAAGCGCGGCTTTGATCTCATATCTTTCAAGAAGATCGAATTCCGTATCAGTATAAGAAGGTATCCCGACCCTGTCAAGCTCATTTGAGAACACATGGGCGCGATTTTTCACTGCCCTGAGCAATATACAAAAATCGCCGTATACTGCCGGACGCATCCTCTTTTCACGGGGATCATATACCTGCTCGCCTTTTCTGAGCATATTCTTTATCAGACCGGCACAGTAAACAGCTTCTGTCTGCGTTTTATCGGCATCCTCCTCGTCATCATCCTCTTCATTATCCTCGTCTGCCGTATTCTTTTTATATTCGATCATATGAAGCTCGGTATTTACTGCTTTTGTTTCGGGATAATCCGCGCCTGCGCTCAGACGCTGTTTTTCGTCATATTCTATCTCGCCTGATTCCACAGACATAAGAAGTCCGAAAATATAGTTTACACTGTCAATTATGCCGCGCCGGCTGCGGAAATTCTTGTCAAGCACGATAAGAGCCGGAAATTTCTGATCTGCTTCATCATATTCCGTACTTTTTCCGCACCTGTTCCTGAACAGTACGGGCTTTGCCTCCCGAAAGCGAAAAATACTCTGCTTTATATCTCCCACCACAAACAGATTTTCTTCGTTTTTAGAAATTGCAATGAAGATTTTTTCCTGTATATCATTGGTATCCTGATATTCATCAACCATTATCTCATAGTATTTTTCCGACAGTTCCCCGGCAAAATCAGTACGTACATATTCTCCGGTGTTATCATCACATTTATAAAGAAGCTTCAACACAAGACTCTCCAGATCATGAAAATCCAGAATTCCTCTTTCCGTCTTTGCAGCAAAGAATTTTTCAGAAAATTCCTTTAACAAGGTTCTAAGACAACACATTACCGGATAAAGCTGAGTATTGTTTTCTCTTACAATATCTTTTGTAAAACAGCAGTATGGCATAAGTTCAGCTTTGACCGTATCTGCAAATTCGCCGAGCAGCGAAGCAGCTGCTTTGATATTTTCATCCTTGGAGGCCCCGTATCTTATCGGTATCTTTTCAAACTCACCTATCAGCGATGCCGCCTCTGATATTCCTGAACCGTCAACGAAAAGCTGTTCTGCATTTTCAAGGAAATATCCGTAGCTGTCATACGCATCCATTGCGCAGTCGTAAGCATTCTTCTTTCCGGAATCCTTCGCTTTTTTGGAATTTTGTTTTTCCTGTCTTGTCTGATCTGTTATCTCATAGTACTCAAGCGCGCTGTCATAACATTCCCTGAGCCTTTTTACCGAAGGCTTAAGCAATTCCATAAGACGATCCGAAAGCTCACTTTTATCAACATCACATTCGGGATCATACATATTTACGCATTTATCTATCCATTGATCGGGAAACGCATGGGCAGTATATTTATCGTAAGCTGTAAGCAGCTCGCTTTCAAGATCACTGTCAAGCTTTGCATCCGTTATAAGCATACTAAGTATACGAAAGCTGTCATACAGCTTCTTTTTTTCATCATAATCATGTTCATTTTCCTCAGGACAGGTATAATACTTCTCTATAAGATCGGACATTATTTTTCTTCTCAGCTCATAAAGCTCCGACGACGACCCTATTCTGAAATCGCGGCTTATACCCAGACGAAAGAAGTTTTCTCTGACTATTTTGCTGCAAAAGCTGTCAATTGTACAGATATCTGCTGATGAAAGCAAAAGCTGCTGCCGGCGGTAAAAATCATTATCCGGAAATTCTTCTATCAGCTCGTCTATTGCCTTGGCTATACGAGTCTTCATTTCCGCCGCTGCGGTATTTGTAAAGGTGAGTATAAGAAGTTTGTCAGCCGGAACAGCATTTTCTCCTGTCAATATACGTATAACTCTCTGCACAAGCACCCTTGTTTTTCCCGAGCCTGCCGCAGCTGAAACCGTTATTCCTCCCCCGCACGCATTTATGGCTGCCCTCTGCGCCGCAGTAGGTTCAAACATTTCTTTTTTAATGCTCACCACTGTCACCCTCTTCCTTTTTCAGTTCAGCTTCTATGACATTCATAGCCTGATCCTTGCTATACTTAGGCAGCTTTACCGTTCTGCTGCCTTTTTCAAAACGACACACCGAGCTGTAATTACAGTATTTGCAGGCATTTTTTCCGGGCTTTGCTTCTATATTTCCCGAATACAGCTCAATACCCATTTTTTTGATACATATATCTATATAACGGAATATTTCATCAAACTGCTCACTGCTGACAACACTGCTGCGCGAGCTTAATTCATTCGGAGGCCTTTTATTTACGGATGCCGGAATGAAATTTCCTTCCAATCCCTCTTCCATCGCCGAAAGCACACCCTTATCGTTAATGAGCAATCCCTTCATTTTGAAATTATTATTTTGTTCGCCAAGCTTTTCTTCTACGGTTTTCTCCATCAGAGATGCTCCGACCGAAGCTTTTGATGTTGACGGAACATACAACACTCCGGCAGGCAGCATAACCTTGCCGTCAGAGTATTTTTCTGCTCCGTATTTAAGAATTGCCGAAAGATAAAGCAGCATCTGCACCTTTATACCGTTTGCTATATTGCTCATTTCAAACTGATCCGATCCGGTTTTGTAGTCTATGATCCGTATATATTTTTTATCCCCGATATCAGCAGTATCCACCCTGTCAACAAATCCGTTTATGCATATCCTGTCACCCGTCGGCAATTCAAGCTCATATGACGGGATTGCATTATTCCCTGTTTTTCCGCCGATACGCAATTCAAAATCTACAGGTCTGAACTTATCTCCCTCAAACTGTCTGCACATCCTCAGAATTACACGCAGCGCATTTCGTCTGATCTTTCCGAATATAGCCCGGAAGCGGCTGCTTCGTTCAGCTTTATCTCCTATCTCATCAAGATACATTTCACAAGCCTTATTGATCTCTTCAGTTATTTTATTTTCATTCATTTTCATTAATGAATCTATTCCGATATTTCCCAGAAGCTTTTCAAAAATATAATGCATTGCCGTTCCGTAAAGTCCGTTGTCCATTGCTGACTTCCGCAGCGGCTGCGCATCAAGGCCGAAGCTGCAGAAATATGAAAATTTACACCCCGCAAATTTGTCAAGCTTGGTACTTGAAAGCCTGAGCGGTGAACCGTACAGACGTTTTGCCGTTGAAAGATCCTCCAGACGGAAGCTGTCCCTGCGCGAGGACCTTTGAACGGCCCTTGTCCTGTCACTGTATTTTTCGGACTCAAGATAATATTTTTTAAGCGCGCTGCTCCTTGCGCCGCCGCTGTTCCACAGTGAAGCGCAGACATCAAAGCACTGCCGTTCCGTAAAAACAATCTGCTCATCCGCCAGTAATGATTCTGTCACAGGAACAGTATGCTCCGTGCGGATACCTTTTATAATCTTTTCTATCTCGTTCTTTATAACAGAAGGCTCACAGCCCTTGCCTGAAAGATCCTGCGTATGCCAGCTTATAAAAAGTCTTTCAGACGGAGCGCACAATGCCATATAAGCATTCATTTTTTCCTTCAGAGATGTACCGTATATGGAATCATACAGCGGCAGACATAATTCCTCAGGCTGTTCATCACGCAAAAAACGTCGCTCACTATCGGTAAAGATCCCGACAGCGCCCGGCTGCGCAGGGAACTCACCCTCAACTGCGCCTAATACAAAAACAGCCTTTGGCGACTGACTTCTTATTGTTCCAGCAACTCCTACAGTCACGCTGTTTATCGTCTGCGGTATATCCGAAACCGGTGTTTTTCTTACATACAATCTCAGAAGCTCCAAAAAGCTACGGCTGTCGACAGCTCTGTTTTCCAGTACATCATAAAGCTTTTCGAGGATACTCATTGTCATATCCCAAACCGAAGCTTCTCTTTCTGCCTTGCGGACACCTTCGCTATCTGATATTATTCTGATCAGCTTCCTGAGTTTTTCACGGCACCCGAAATTCACGATCAATCTGTAAATGCTTTTACAGATATCTCCTCCGGTACGGGCCTCCTCCAGCTCATTTTCAAAACAGAAAAGCGGAGCTGTCAGTTTTTTTCTTATTTCTTCTATATTATCAATTTCAGCCCTGACACCACTGTCATCGTTAGTCCTGCGCATACCATCGGGTGCCATGGTAAATGGTTTTCTCCATCTTTTTCCGCGTATGTCCCATACATAGCAATAGTTTTCAAGCAAATATATTTCCTCATCCTCAAGCTCAGTCATACCGGTTTTGGCTAATGAGAGGATCGCTTCTGTATCTAACCCCTTATGTACAGCGTCAAATGACAAAAGAATTAATCGTATCAGGGGCTTAAGCTCAAGTGATTCGGGATCGGATATAAAATAAGGTATATCGTATTTCGGAAACTCCGAATATATTATATTTTTATAGCCGTCAATGCTCCGGGCAATTATCTCAATATCAGAAAATCGCATTTTTCCGCCGCTGACAAGCCTGTATATCTGCTGCGCAGTATGCTGTATCTCGTCATACATATCAGCCGCCTCGTACATCTCTACCGTACCGTCATTTTCGACAGCAGCAGGCACTTCGTCATATGCGCCCCGGCGGTAGCTTGAAAACAGATACTTTTCCAGCGCGCGTATATTATTGCTTTTATATCTGATACTGACGGCAGTCTGCTCCTCAATATGACATTCCCTTCCTGCCTTTGAAGCTTCTCTGAGCAAGCTTCGGTAGGTTTCATTTGCTTCCTTGAAAACAGAATTTTCATTTCCTATAAGCTTTCTGTCACAGCATACTGTAACAAAAACATCGTCCGCCTGCGAAAAAACACGTCCGATCACCTTCATTTCCTGAGCAGAAAATCCGCTGAACGAATCTATAAAAACACTTATACCGCAGAATTCGTCATGTTCTCCGAGTATTTCATAAAGTCTTGCAAGATCGTCATCCGGATCGTCATATGAGTTTTCCAGAAGTGCATTATATGCGGCATATATTCTTGCGCTATCCCTTAGCTTTGCCGAAAGGACATTGTCATTAACTGCTTTGGCAGCATGACTAAGCATTTCCGGAGATATCATGCACAGCTTATACTCGTTTACAGCTGTCAGCATTGGTTCTATCAGGTCAGCAGTTTTCCTTCCTTTTTTTCCTGCGCCGTAAAGCTCCAGCTCACCGCCTTCGGACGGGGCATTTTCAATAGCAATACTCATCAGCACTGCTTTAATGCCGTCATCAATACGCTTCTGAGAGATACCCTTATATTTGTCAAAGATATTGCTGCACAGCCTGCGGAAGCTGAGGACCTCAATATTTCCGGCTTTTTTTGCGCCCATCTTTTCAAGCAATTTTTTTTCATTATAATACGAGCTTTGCTCTGGAACTATCAGGATAGCTTTTTTTCCCTCCGGCATAGCAGCAATACAGCTGTGCAGTTTTTCTGTTTTTCCGCTTCCGCTCCTGCCGGTAATTATATATATCATATTTTCACCTTCCTCGCAATAATAAACACAAATAATGAAATGAACTATCAAACTGTTAAAAGCTTTGCTTTAAACAAGCAAAGGCAAGCCGTAGGCTTGCTGACGTTCAGTGGGAGATTTTACTCCCACTGAACGGATATATAGCTCCCGCCGCCTAAGAGGGCTCGGGTGTCCTGTGGACACCGCTGCACAGCAGCAGCGCCGACCGAGCCCGCTGGCGAGACCCGGGGGACATACTTTGCGGTTATAAATATACGCCAAACACATAAGCATCTGGCGTATAGTAAGTTATAATTATTTAATTAAACATATCAGACTTCTTCTTCAAAGTCCTCACTCAGCTGATTCAGACTTGCAGCCTTCAGATATGCATTGATAAATCCGTCCAGATCACCATCCATTACCGCATTGACATTTCCTGTTTCAAAGCTTGTTCTGTGATCCTTTACCATTGTATAGGGCATAAATACATACGAGCGTATCTGCGCGCCCCACGCGATTTCCTTCTGAACTCCCTTGATATCCTCGATCTTATCAAGATGTTCTCTTTCCTTGATCTCTATAAGCTTTGATTTGAGCATTGTCATAGCGACATCTCTGTTCTGATACTGGCTTCGCTCAACCTGACTGGCTACTACTATACCTGTTGGAATATGTGTCAGTCGTACTGCGGAGGATGTCTTGTTGACCTTCTGTCCGCCCGCGCCGCTCGCGCGGTAAACATCCATTTTTATATCCTCGGGACGGATATCCACTTCTATCGTATTATCAATTTCCGGCATTACCTCGAGTGACGCAAATGATGTGTGACGTCTGCCTGATGAATCAAACGGTGATACACGAACAAGACGGTGTACACCGGATTCACTTTTCAGATAGCCGTAGGCATTTTCCCCTTCGATGAGCAGAACAGCGCTTTTAAGTCCTGCTTCTTCACCGTCAAGGTAATCTACTTCCTTCACCTTAAAATTATGTCTTTCAGCCCATCTCATATACATTCTGTACAGCATCATTGCCCAGTCCTGCGCCTCCGTACCGCCTGCGCCGGCATGGAATGTAAGGATAGCATTTTTTGAATCATATTCTCCTGTCAGAAGAGTCTGCAATCTTTGTGTTTCCAGACTATTCTTTATTTTTTCCACTTCACCCTGAGCCTCTTCGAGCAGCGAGAGATCCTCTTCCTCATCGGCAAGCTCGATCAGCGCCATTGCGTCGTCATACGCAGAAACAAGTCCGTCATATTCCGCAACCTTATTCTTAAGCGTACCTGTTTTTTGCAGTATCTTCTGAGAATTCTCAACATCGTCCCAGAAGCCGGGCTGTGATGCTCTTTGTTCAAGCTGTTCGATCTCCATCTTAAGCTTTTCAAGGCCAAGCGCATTTGCAAGCTCAAGAATATCGGGATGCATACCTTCAAGACTTAATCTCAGTTCTTCAAATTGTATCATATAATCCACCATTTCATTATATTGGGTCACTGGTAAACGAAAAGCTGTTTCCAGATATCCCTGTATTATTTTAATTCACTCATATCAAGTTTATTATAAGCTAAAACCTTTACTTTGTAAAGAAGGAAAATCATTAATTACGTATTTTTCAGATTTAAGGCAATACCGCACAGAGATTGTGCGTCAGATTTCGAGCATAATTTTTCGTCAGATTGACAAAATTGACGCAGGAATACTGT
>CACYDC010000246.1 GCA_902773025.1 uncultured Ruminococcus sp. | reverse complement strand
TGTGTTTTGTCACAAGATTAAGTAATAAATTGCTTTCCAAAATCAGCGGGTGCAGGGGCCGCTCGCCCCTGCCGAGGTCCGGGCGAGTAGCCCGGGCGGGGTTTGGGGCGGCAGCCCCAACATGCCCGGTTAGTGCTTGAATTTAGTTGAATGAAATGATATAATATTAATTATGGAAGAATAGTAAACGGAGGCTTGATATCATGTCTGATATCGGAGAACAAATCAAAAAGTATCGGATCGAGAAGGGGATTACACAGGAAAAGCTTGGTCAGCTTATCAGTGTTACTACACAAGCAGTGTCAAGATGGGAGAGAGGAGGAATGCCAGATGTCGAAATACTGCCCCGTTTATCAGATGCTTTGGGTGTCAGTATAGATGCATTATTCGGCAGGGAAGAACAGAGCTTTGAGTTGACAATAGCGCGTCAGCTTTGTCAGATGTCACGCGAGGAAGCATATCGGTACGCATTCAATATATGTTGGGCAATCGAGATCGGTCTGGTAGGAGATCTCTCTGTGTTGGAAGATATAATGGGCAAATTCGTTGATAGATCTGTAACGTCTATGGATAAAAAGAATGACTATTTTGCCAAGATCGTCCAGGACAATGGTATGGCCAATGCGCGGATATCTCCCGGTTTTCAGCACTTCTTCCTGATGGTAGAGCATTGCGGAAGTCTTAAAGATCACATTCATGATCCCGAAAAACTGCGCCGTGTGTTTGAAGTTTTTGCCGATGCAAAACTCCTCCGCATTATCTTTTATATTTATTCCAGGCCGAATATTCCCATTTCAGCGTCGCTTATTGCCAAAAGCACCGGTCTAAGTCCCGAAGAAGTTGACAGCTGTATGAAGATATTGTGCAGTAATAATCTTGCTGTTCACAAAATTGTTGCGACTGTAGATGGAGATATGAATACCTATATTATTCGTCCGGAAAGCTACGCGGTTCCTCTGCTATGCTTTGCTGATGAAATTGCCGGGAATTATTCCCATCCGTTCTTTGGCAACTTTGAACGCAGTAAACCGCTTATATAAACGAATCGTTGCTTTAGTAAATTATCCGTTGATATTATGTCGTTATAATTTAATATACAGACAAACGATTGATTGTAATTATTCAAGTAATAGTTTAATGTATATTCAGAACAAGTCAGGCTAAGGGCCTTATCCGGAATATATCTGCAACTGTGTTAAGCTTTGGTTACTCGTAATTACAAAGGAGAATTTACTATGGAAAATTTCAGCTTGCTTTATCCTGAGGGAAAGGCTCCCTCTTTCAGAACGCTTCCTAATGAAACATGTAACGACCTGTCACTTGATAAAATACTTGACTACATTACAGAAAATGACTCGGAAAAAAAGATAATGAAAAACATGATGATGAGAATAGAGAGTGACCCGGATGTCATTCGTTATCGTTGTGATGTGTTTGAGGATATTTTTCGTTTCCCTGATCTGCGTGATAAGATGAAGGATATGCTTGAGCAGCTTGATTTTCTTAAGAATATCGGAAAAACATTCAAAGATGATTCTGTAGCTCCGATATGGCAGCTCATCAACAGGCTTAAGGAGCTTGAAGCTTATGCCGATTGTATAACGGGCATTCAACAGGCATTAAAGAAATGCAGTGTCAGATCGGCAGGACTTAAAAAACTGGAGAAATATGTTTTATCTGTTTGTGAAAGCAGCGGATTTGAGCAGCTGAAAACTGATATTCAGAGTTTGCTGACCGAAACATCAAGAATACAAAGCATTACATTGGGAGTAAATCTTGACGAAATGCTGTGCCCTGTTGAGGTGGGAATTCTGTCTATAAATGAAGATAAATTTGATCATTCGGGAATTCTTGACAACTTTCTAGGTTTCTGCGCCAAAC
This sequence comes from uncultured Ruminococcus sp., assembly GCA_902773025.1. GTDB lineage: Bacteria > Bacillota > Clostridia > Oscillospirales > Acutalibacteraceae > UBA1213. The sequence continues at coordinate 6,100 of CACYDC010000246.1, read as the reverse complement.
TCTCAGAGCTTATAAATATAAATTCAGGGAGCATGACAAAGATACATACATCAGGTTCTACTGCTGAAGAAGATCCGCTGATGAAAAATCTTAGCCGTGCAGTAACTGATATGCTTGGCGCTACTGTAAAGCATATGAAAACCAAGCTTGCGCGTTATGTGAATATCAGCGCGTACAGCCTGACAAAGTTTATTCCTGAACTGTTGTTCTATATCAGATGGGCAGACTTTTGCAATCGTGTAATGAGGGCCGGACTTCCGATGTCACGTCCTGAAATTCTTCATAACAACAGCTGTACTGTTTATTCGGAAGATATGTATAATATAAAGCTTGCAATGGGTATCCTCAGCGGTAAAAACACAGATGTTGTCACCAATAACTTTGAATTCACAAAGGAACATGGCGTTTATATAATGACAGGGCCGAACCGGGGCGGTAAAACTACGTTTACACAGGCGGTCGGGATACTGTTCCTGATGGCACAGCACGGAATATATGTACCGGCAAGGCGTTTGGAGCTTTCACCATGTGATAATATATTTACGCATTTTCCCGCAGACGAAAACAAAACTGTTGATCTTGGACGTCTTGGCGAGGAATCTAAAAGAATTAACTACATTTTCTCTGAAGCAACGGACCAAAGTCTTCTGCTTTTCAATGAGCCTCTTGCTTCAACATCATTCAGTGAGGGCTTGTATATTGCAAAGGATGTTTTACAGGCATTATGTATTCTGGGCGCGAGAACGATTTTTAACACTCATATGCATGAGCTTGCTATGAATCTGGATACTATCAATGTTCCGGGAGGTAAACTTAAAGCAGCATCATTGATTACTGATGTTTATAAAGGACAGCGCTCATATAAAGTGTCTGTTGCGCCGCCTATGGGTATCAGCTACGCAAGGGATATAGCTGAAAAATACGGTGTGACGCTTGATCAGTTGAAACAGACTATGTATAGATCCTGTTTTATCCAAAAGACAGCATGATTCTTGGCATTACGATGTAGGAGGATGATGAAAATGATAAAAGAACAAACGGTAACGATGTATTTGCCGTATGTCGGGGGTAAGAATAAAACGGTGCGTGTATATGTCCCGGAACATGATGAATGTGAGAAGCTTCCTGTTATATATATGACAGACGGACAAAACCTGTTTGACCTCGACAAGGAAAGCGGACAGTTCGGATGCTGGTATACGCGCGAGGCGGTAAAAGCTGAACGCGAATCCTGCGGAGGTGCGGCGATTATCGTAGGGATACATAATGACGAAGGACCTTTGGAACGTGCGAATGATCTTACTCCGAAAGAAATAGGCGCATTGAATTATCCGGAAAATGCAGACGAGAAGACAAGACAAATGGCTGCGATGCTAAGACCAATAGGGGAAACCTTTGCTGATTTTGTCATAAATACGGTGATGCCTGCTGTGGAAAAAGAATTTCCGGTAAGAACAGGCAGAGAAAACACTGCATTTTGCGGAAGCTCAGCAGGCGGACTTGAATCTTTTTATATTGCGCTTAGTTTTCCTGACAGATTTTGTGCGGCAGGCGTATTTTCTCCGGTTCCGTTCGGACTGATCTATTCTGCGGAAGAAGCGCGTGAATGGATAATTCAGCATATACAGCAAGGTGAGAAAATGCCTTATCTTTATTTGTATGCAGGTGGTGCGGACGATATGGAAAAGGTATTCTGCCATGGAATGGAACAAACATGGCAGCTGCTCAAAGAATATTACCCTGACAACCTGTTGAATAAGGTTATAATGCCGGAACAGCATCATCATGAATCTGCATGGGAAATCGTTTTTAAAGATTTTCTTCATATTTTTCTTTCACACTAAACATATCAAATAAATAATTGAGGAGGAATATAACAATGAAAACAAAACGTATTTTTGCAGGGATTCTGTCAACCGTCATGTGTTTTTCAGTAATGACTGCCTGCACTCAGCAAAATGAAAACAAATCTGAAGATAAAAGCAAGGTATCTGAACAAAGCTCAAAAACTGAGGAAAGCAAGTCTGATGAAGAAAGCTCAAAAACCGAAGAAAGTAAGACTGATGAACAGAGTTCAAAAGTGGAAGAAAGCAAGGCTGATGAAAACAGCGGTACATCAGATTCCAATACATATACGCTTGTTATCCGTGATGCAGACAAGTCCTCCGATATTACCGCGGTGTTCATGAATACTCAGAGCGGAGATACAAAGGAAGTAAAAATGACAAAAACAGGTGAGGACGGAGAATGCTTTACTTTTACATGTGACGAAGACCCGTCGGCCTACAATATGTTCCATCTTAAATACAACGGACAAGAAACCAATGATGTGACATTCAATACATTTATTGAAGCTTGGTATCTTTGTGAAAGAGAGCTTCTTCCGTGCAAGAAGGACGGAGTTTATGTTGAAACCCCTGTATACAAAACTGTAGATCTTAAATTCAATGGCTACAGCAAAAATGTACATATCTGGACCCCTGAAAACTATGATGCGAATTCGGACAGCAAATATGCGGTTATATATATGCTCGACGGTCAGACAGTAATTAACGCAGAGCTTGATCCCGGCAATAACAGAAGCTGGAGCGTTGCACAGCACGTTACGTCTATGATGGATGTTACTGATAATAAGGCTATTCTCGTATGCGTTGAAACTATGGGTTCAGCAGACGAAAAGTTCGGACGCGATGACGAGCTTATTCCGGATCTCGGTTTTTCTGATGAGGTCAAAGCTGAGTCAGGCTGTGATTATCTCGGCAAGCAATTCGGTGATTATATGAGCGGGACTGTCGTTCCGTATATTGAAGAAAACTACAATGTATATAAGGATGCAGAACACAGAAGTATATGCGGTTCATCTCTTGGAGGACTTGCTTCCTTCTATATCGGTCTGGATCATCCCGAAACATTCGGCACTGTCGGCGCATTGTCGTCATCGTTCAGCGTAGGCGATGAGGAAATGTGGGGTAAATTCCTTATGCCGAAATTGGGATCAGATAATGTTCCGATGATCTTCATGTATGACGGAAGCTATTATAGTGATAACGGCGCATTTTCTGAGATGATGAATAATGCATTGGTTTCAAACGGTTATCCGAAGGATAAGATCGTATTCTGTAAATATGAACCCGGCATACACACTGTTCCATGCTGGAGCGCAATCTATCCTCAGTTCCTTGAAGTTATGTTTACACATAAATTAGCTGCGGTGAAATCCGGCGAAACTGTTGAATATATCGATAAATCAAAACAGCATCCGGCACTTGATCCGAATAGATCCAAGCCGAATGAAGAAATCGAAAATGATACAAGACCGGATAATATAAAGAATTATGTATTCTTTGATAACAGCGAAACAAAATGGGAAAAAGTATATCTTTATGTATGGAACGGAATGCCGGTAAATAAGATTACAGGCGAAGCCTTTGATAAGAAATATTCAGCATGGCCCGGATTTGAAATGGAAAAAATCGAAGGAACAGATATCTACAGATTCCCTGTACCGCTTGGAGTGCCGAATATCATCTTTAGTTCCGGAATAAAGGATGAAGATGTTGCAAAGGGTGTTATTGCATATCAGACATCTGACCTTGCATTCTCGGACGTTGATAATTCCGGCAAAATATATAAGATAAATACTTCTGTAGAACCAAAGCAGGGCAGCGGAAAAGCCGAGAGAACAAAATACAAATATATGGAAGGCGAATGGGTCGATTACAAAGAAGAATAATCTGAAATAATAGTAACTGTTGACAAGGCCGTGCAGATCGTTTGTATCAGCGCGGCCTGTTTTGCTGTGTACGGTATTGTGAGAAAACATACGTTAATATGTGGTTATACTATTGCAGTAAAACAGGTACGGAAGATTATTTATCCTGTACTGATGAGTCTTATAAAGCAGGCCTTGTATATTAACGCAAAGCTTTTAAAAAAACTCATTTCTGCTTGACAGAAAATAATATTAACAATATAATAGTAGTTATGGTATTTATAAATATGTAGAAAAGGTGGTTTGTTATATATGGCAGATAAGGTAACAAAAATCAAGCTGACAGCTGAAGGTAAAAAAAGATATGAAATGGAGCTTAATGAGCTTAAAACCGTTAAACGTAAGGAAATTGCAGAAAATTTGCAGTCTGCGCGTGCACAGGGCGACCTTTCGGAAAACAGTGAGTACGATGAGGCGAAAAATGATCAGGCTAAGCTTGAAGCTCGTATTAAAGAACTTGAATCGATTCTTCGTAACGTAGAGGTGATCGACGAAAGCGAGATCAATAATGAAAAGGTTCATATAGGGTCAACTGTTAGGGTTCATGACCGTGAATTTGATGAGGATGTTTCGTATCAGATAGTTGGTTCAAGTGAAGCAGATCCGTTTCATGGCAAAATATCTGACGAATCACCTGTCGGAAAGGCATTGCTTGAAAAATCAGTAGGCGATGTTGTTCTTGTAGAAACTCCCGGCGGTGAATCGCAGTTTGTTATACTTGAAATATCTATGTAAGTTTATAAGGAAAGGAAAGACAAATTATGGCTGATAATATTAATCAGATCCAGATCTCCAGTGATCCGGTTCAGGCTCGTTACGATAAACTGAACATTCTGAAGGAAATTGGAAAAGATCCGTTTGTAATTACTACGTCTGAACGTGATATCACCTGCAGTGAGATATCGGAAAAATTTGATGAATTTGAAAATAAAACAGTTTGTATTGCCGGACGTGTAATGTCAAAGCGAGTAAAGGGTAAGGTTGCCTTTATGGATGTTCATGACAAAAGCGGAAAGGTTCAGGTGTTCTCAAAACGCGATGATCTTGGAGAAGATGAATATGCAGTTCTGAAGCGTTGGGATGTTGGTGATATCGTTGAAGTAAAGGGTTTTGTTTTCAGAACGCAGACGGGAGAAGTCAGCGTTCATTCTCAGCAGGTCCGTCTTCTTTCCAAGTCACTTCTTCCGCTGCCTGAAAAATTCCATGGACTTACTGATACAGATACACGTTATCGCCAGAGATATGTCGATTTGATAATGAACTCAGAGGTAAAAGATACCTTTATAAAACGAAGCAAGATAATAAGTGCTGTCAGAAGATATCTTGACAGTCAGGGATTTATGGAAGTTGAAACTCCTATGTTGGTATCTAATGCCGGAGGTGCTGCTGCCAGACCATTTGAAACACATTTTAATGCACTTGACGAAGATCTTAAGCTTCGCATTTCTCTTGAGCTTTATCTTAAAAGACTTATTGTAGGCGGACTTGAAAGAGTATACGAGATCGGCAGAGTGTTCAGGAATGAAGGACTTGATACAAGACATAATCCGGAATTTACTTTGATGGAGCTTTATCAGGCCTACACCGACTATCACGGGATGATGGATCTGACTGAAAATCTTTACCGTTATGTTGCAAATGAGGTGCTTGGGACAACAAAAATATCTTATAACGGAATTGAAATTGATCTTGGCAAGCCGTTTGAAAGGATAACAATGGTTGATGCTGTAAAGAAATATGCGGGTGTCGACTTCAATGAGATCGCTGACCTTGAGCAAGCGCGCAAGATTGCTGATGAAAAAGGCGTCGAATATGAATCTCATCACAAAAAGGGCGACATACTCAATCTGTTCTTTGAAGCTTTTGTTGAGGAGCATCTTATTCAGCCGACTTTCCTGATGGATCATCCTGTGGAAATATCACCTCTGACAAAGAAAAAACCGGATAATCCGGATTACGTTGAACGTTTTGAGTTCTTTATGAACGGCTGGGAAATGGCTAATGCATATAGTGAGCTTAATGACCCGATTGACCAGAGAGAACGCTTTAAGGCTCAGGAAGAACTTCTGGCACAGGGCGACGAAGAAGCTAACCGTACTGATGAGGATTTTCTCAATGCTCTTGAAATTGGTATGCCTCCTACAGGTGGTATCGGTTTCGGTATCGACAGAATGTGTATGCTTCTGACTGATTCCCCTGCTATCAGAGATGTTTTGCTTTTCCCGACAATGAAGAGCCTCGATAAGTAAAGTTCAGTGTTTATGCGGTTTTTGGGCTTAAAAATCCGGAAAAATCTACACCATTACACCAAATTTACACCATTTTCGT
>CACYDC010000245.1 GCA_902773025.1 uncultured Ruminococcus sp. | reverse complement strand
TCTGTCTGTCTGTCTGTCTGTCTGTCTGTCTGTCTGTCTGTCTGTCTGTCTGTCTGTCTGTCTGTCTGTCTGTCTGTCTGTCAGAATTGTCTCGCCCTTTGCAGCGAATGTCAAGAGCTGATCGCGATAAAATTCATATTGTTTTTGTCTTGCTTCTATTTCAGCTGGCAGACCAATTTTTAAGTCGGAACAGATAGTTTCAAAATTATCTAAAACATTTACTAATCTTTCTTGAACTTCCAAAGGCGGCAAAGGTATTTTTATTTTTTCAATCGACGGTACATTTGAATGCACAACCTTGCTTTTTATTTTACCTTTGCTTTTCTGTTGTTTTGCAGCGTTAGTAGATAGAGCATATGAAAGATATTTAGGATTTTGATTATGTTTCATAACTACAATATCTCCACCTGCAAGGCATTTTTCATGACCAACATAAGCGGTGGATTTTGCAATATCTTCAACACTCTCACCAGTTATAACAAATAATATATCTCCGTGTTCAAAGTATTTCGGAGAAGCTATCTTCGTTGCATCAGTATGTGATTTGCATTCATCAAACCAAATATTATATTCGGTATAAATCTCTCCATAGCGAACGCAAGGTATACCTTCAGCAGTCACTTGTTCACGGGTTATTCCTGATCCTCTAAAAAATTCAGTTGCTATATCTTTGAGTTCTACTATAGGTATATTATTTTCATGAGATAACAATAAATAATCCCTATAATATTCATATTGTTGTTTTCGCGCTGTAAGTTCAGATGTGAGTTCTGCTGTGAGTTGAACAAAATAGTCCAATGTATGAACTACTTTTTCCTGAATTATAAGGGGAGGCACAGGGATTTTTATTTTAGCTATATCTTCCATATGAAGAGATACATTAGCTCCGCCTTTCATTAGCGGAACAATTTTTGTGTCTTTTTTGTCTTGAAAATAGTAATACAAGAATTTTGCTATTAGTTGGTCTTTGTCTTTTGGAATAACTGCGCATAGTATATTTCCCAAAGCAAATTTGCCCTCTTGATAATATACACTATTCAAACTTGCAACTCCATGTCCTCTTGAAGAAACCAATGGGATACACACAGCAGAATCATCGAACTGAAATGTGTCAGATGTTCTTCTTGTTTCAGTGGTCACTACTAAAGGATACTCACCCGGTATGGCTTTCTGTATAGGAGTTTTTCCTTTAACTATATCACAAACCGTATTTAGTTTTAGAAAATCCACACCTTGAGGACATAATTCTTTTAGCAGTTCTTGAAATTTACTCATAATCAATCCTCTATCTCTGAGATTATTTTGTCGATTTCGTTACGCAAAATCTGCTCACGAGCTACGATTTCTTTTATCTCTGCGTTAAGTTTAACTATATCTATCTTTTCTCGTGTATCCTCTGGCTCAATATAAGTGCTGACGGATAAGTTATAATCATTTTCTTTAATCTCATCATAAGAAGCAAGGTGAGCGTAATGCTCCTTTTCTTCTCGTGAAGTAAACTCCGCTACAATGTTTTTAATATTGTTAGGCGTAAGTCTGTTGTTATTTGTTACCTTAATGCATTCTTGCGTTGCATCAATAAACAAGACCTTATTATCAGCCTTGTTCTTTTTTAGCACCATAATACAAGTGGCAATGTTTGTTCCGAAAAACAAGTTGCTCGGTAACTGAATAATACAATCAACATAGTTGTTATCTACGAGATACTGTCGTATCTTTTTCTCCGTATTTCCACGATACATAATGCCGGGGAAGCATACTATTGATGCTGTTCCATTTGATGCAAGCCAAGTTAGTGAGTGCATAATAAACGCTAAATCTGCAAACTTTCTTGGAGCAAGAACACCTGCGGGAGCAAAGCGAGGATCATTTATCATCAGAGGATTGTCGCTGCCTTCCCATCTGATAGAGTAGGGAGGATTGGAAACTATCAATTCAAACGGCTCGTCATCCCAATGCTGCGGATTGATAAGGGTGTCTTCACAGGCAATATCGAATTTATCGAAGCCGACATCGTGTAAGAACATATTTATACGACAAAGGTTATATGTAGTAATGTTGATCTCTTGACCGTAAAAGCCATCACGAACAGCATCTTTGCCGAGGATTTTTTCTGCTTTGAGCAACAATGAGCCTGAGCCACAGGCAGGATCATAAACTTTATTGACCTCGGTTTTTCCTACTGTGCCGAGACGAGTAAGAAGTTCCGATACATCTGAGGGAGTGAAGAACTCGCCGCCCGATTTGCCTGCATTAGAAGCGTACATTGTCATAAGATACTCATAGGCATCACCGAAAGCATCAATGTTATGTTCCTTAACATTACCGAGCTTCATATTTGCAACACCCTTCAGCAGCTTCGTCAGCTTTTCGTTGCGCTTCTTAACGGTTGCGCCGAGCTTATTGCTGTTTACATCAAAATCGTCAAACAGTCCTGCAAAATCGGCTTCGCTCTCACTGCCTTTAGCTGAGTCCTCTATATTATTAAATATTCTTTCAAGGGTTTCGTTAAGGTTTTCATCATCATTGGCTCTTTTCAGAACATTGCAGAAAAGCTCTGACGGCAGAAGGAAAAAGCCCTGATCGTTGATAAGTTCATCCCTGAGTTCTTCCGCATCATCATCAGAGATTTGTGCATAATCGAACTCAGTATCTCCTGCTTCGATCTCACCTTCGTTGATATAGTTAGCGAGTTTTTCGGAAATAAATCTATAAAACATCGTGCCGAGAACATAGGATTTGAAATCCCATCCGTCAACGCTGCCTCGCAGTTCGTCCGCGATAGCCCATATCGCTCTGTGCAGTTCCTCTCGCTCTTGTTCTTTTCTTACATCAGCCATAACGAAAATCTCCCTTAGAATTCAAGTAGTTACATAAGATAATATACATTATTGATTATACTATTCTTTTCGATAAACTGCAATATAAAACCGTCAAAAAAATCTAAAGGTGTCGAAAACCATCGACACCTTAATAATAAATGTAGTGTTCTTTTGCTATATCATAGAGAATTAAACAACTATGCCGTTAAGTATTAGGACTAATCCGTTGGGTTTCTGTAATTATTCTGCTTTTCATTTTATACTATTATTAGCGGTTAAGTACAGAAACGAGGTGCTTCTATAATGGATAAAAGTGTAGGCAAACACTTTAAGGAATATAGAGAACGAAAAGGAATTACTCAAGAAGAATTGGGCGCACAGGTTGGCTTGTCCTCTAACTTCATTTCTGCTGTTGAGCGAGGACTGAAATTCCCGAGGTATGAGAATTTTATCAAGATACTGAATATATTAGAGATTTCGGCAGATGATATCCTTTGCGATGTGATAGACTATCCCGCGGGAACGAAAGCATCTATATTATCAGAACAAATAATGAAGCTCCCTGTATCGGAACAACACCGCATACTTGAGACAATGGAATTCCTGATTGAACAAGCAAACAGAAACTTAAAATGAATTGGCTGTGTGGGTGATCTCACACAGTTTTTTTTATTTATTTTTTCTATCGACATAATACGATTTTTTCTGACAAGGTTTTATGCTATACTATAACCTGTAAGCAAAGTAATAATACTTTAAGATACAGAAAGGTTGAATGTATATGCAGAAACATTATACTTGTTGTTTTACAGGGCATCGCCCTCAAAAGCTCCCATTTGGTTTCGATGAGCAAGACGAAAGATGTATCAAATTAAAAAAGCAATTAAAAGCCGAGATTGAAACTCTTATTACACAAAAACAAGTCACCCATTTCATTACGGGTATGGCTCTTGGCGTTGATCTTATATGCGCTGAAATAGTGAAAGAACTAAAAGAAAAATATCCCTATATTACTTTAGAATTTCATCTTTAGTTGAACCTGTTCTTGCAAGATAAACGGCCGCAGCTATAGCTTGAGCTCCTTTTATCCCCTCTGGGTGATTATGTGTAACCTCAGCAGTTAGCTTAGCAGCGTGGAGAGTCTCTGCTAATGTGTTGTAGAGCCATCCCACAGAAGAAACTCTCATTGCACTACCATTTCCAAAACTGTTATACGGTCGTGGATTAGAAGTAGTCAGCCACTGACTAAACATACCTCCATATCCGCCATCCGGATATGCATTTCCAAACATCTGCATTTCATCCACAATTGCTTTTCTTACAGTATCATCATCCTGTCCGTATGTGTTGATGAGCGCTTTTGCAACTGCTAATGTCATATACGAATCATCTGTTGGTCTGGAGCGAGAAGAAAGCAATTGAAAATTGTAGTCTTTTGTATTGTTAAACTCGTAAACCGAACCTACGATGTCGCCAAAGATTGCACCTAGCATAATTTGATCTTCCTTTCGTATACTAATAAATCATATTTTGCATGAGTTTAATCTCAATACCGACTACACCGTATTCTGATTGCTCCTCAGGCGTATAGTATTGGTTCATATCTTCGGGACTTGCTTTTGAAATTGTTTCCTTAGTATATCCGCACTTCAAAAGAGGCAAAGAAGCAAACAACTCAGAAAAGTTATTATACAGATGCAGATCAATGACTCTAACAGAAAAAGGAGGTTGATTGCTGTCTAAACAACTGAACACGATCTCATCACCAACATTTATTCTTTGGCGCTTCTCATCGTACAAACGTAGCTCTATCGTCTTTTCTCCTGAACGTATCATCTGAAATGGCTTCTGTTTTAGCTTCATATTATGCTTCATAAATCAACATTTCCTTTCATATGCTTAGAAAGATCATATCTTGTTAAGCATAATAGATTAACTTTTCATTTGTTTACAATGCAATAGCAAGCCGCGCAATACAGCAAAGAGTAACCTGTGCTTTTTTCTATATTATAACCCTGGTTATTGATAAGATCATTTTATTATTTCGCCGCAATTATCGCAATAGATATAATCACCATGAACAAAATTACCGCATTTGGAACAGATCCTCATTGTTTCATCAGAGTAATCTTCTAACAGTTTTCCTTCTGCTTTTTTTTGACAACTTTTCTTCCGCAATATGGACAATAATCAGATTTAAAAGGGAAATCACGCTCGCAATCAGGACAAGTTTGAGCAGTAATTTTTCCCATGATTTTTGATAATTCTTCGATGTCAATTATATCATCATCAACATCGACTTCATCATTATCGTCTATGCCGTTTTCTTCTTTTATCTTTTGAATTACAGCTTGGACAGTTGCCCAATCTTCATCTGTTTCTAAAGCGGTAAGTATCATTCCGTCCTGCTCCGTTTGATAAAGTGAAGCAAAAATTCTTTTGTTGCCTTCTTGATCCAAAGAATCATCTGTATATATAATAAACTCTTTATTGCTTCTTTCGTCTGTAAAGGTACAGATAACGTCATATTC
>CACYDC010000244.1 GCA_902773025.1 uncultured Ruminococcus sp. | reverse complement strand
TTTGGGTAAGTCTTGATGAGGCCATGAAAATGTGCCGCCACGAGAATGATACAAACATTCTTCGTGAGGTCCGTAAAAAGCTTGGCATCGAACGTACACAGTCAATCCGAAGCGCAGTTCAGACCAACAGCGTATCGCCTGTACGGGCACGGCTGTGCCGCCATGCCAGCGGAGAGGGCTCCTGAGCCTCCTTTATCCCAAAGGAGGCCCATAGGCTTCAGCGATAAAATTATCAAAAAACAGGCTCAAGGCTTGTATTTGCTCTTTCAAGAGCTTTTTTTAATTAATTCAGAACAGGGGAATGGTAAGAATGGAATATGATTTCAGAAAAATTGAGCCAAAGTGGCAGAAAATCTGGGAAGACAATAAACTCTTCAACGCAGATGACAAAAGCGACAAACCTAAGTTTTACGGACTGGTAGAATTTCCGTACCCGAGCGGCGCAGGTATGCACGTTGGACATATAAAGGCCTACGCAGGCCTTGAAGCTACAACAAGAAAACGCCGTATGGAAGGCTATAATGTGCTTTTCCCTATCGGATTTGACGCTTTTGGTCTGCCGGCAGAAAACTATGCAATTAAAACAAACAAACACCCGAGAATTGTTACCGATGAAAATATTAAGCATTTTACTCAGCAAATGAAACGTGTCGGCTTTGGTTTTGACTGGGACAGAGTTATTGATACTACTGAAGAAAAATATTATAAATGGACTCAGTGGATCTTTCTGAAAATGTTTGAAAACGGACTCGTTTTCAGAGATAAAACAATGGTTAATTACTGCCCGTCATGCAAGGTCGTTCTTTCCAACGAGGACAGTCAGGGCGGAAAATGTGATATCTGTAAAAGCGATGTTGTCCAGAAACCAAAGGAGGTATGGTATCTCCGTATCACCAAATACGCAGATAAGCTTCTTGAAGGTCTTGAAACGGTAGACTATCCCGAAAATATAAAAGCACAGCAGAGAAACTGGATCGGACGCTCAGAAGGCGCTTTCGTTAATTTCGGCATAGCCGGCAATGACAAAAAGATCAAGGTTTATACGACCCGTCCGGATACACTTTTCGGTGTAACATTCCTTGTAATGGCTCCGGAACATCCTCTTATAGATGAGATTTCCGATAAGATTGCAAACATGGATAAGGTACAGAATTACCGAATCGAATGTGCAAAAAAGAGTGAGTTCGAAAGAACACAGCTCAATAAAAGCAAAACAGGCGTAAGACTTGACGGAATAAGCGCGGTTAACCCTGTCAACGGCGAGGAAATTCCGATTTTCATAGCCGATTATGTAATGGTCGGCTACGGCACAGGCGCAATTATGGCTGTACCTGCGCACGATCAGAGAGACTACGACTTTGCAAAAGAACATGACATCCCGATTCGTGAGGTTATCCTTGGCGGAGATATTACTAAAGAAGCCTATAGCGGCGATGGAGAAATGGTTCATTCATCATTCCTTGACGGATATAAGGATAAAAAATCCTCTATTGCAAGAATGATTCAGGAGCTTGAAAAAACAGGCAGCGGTGAAGCTGCTGTTCAGTATAAAATGAAGGACTGGGCTTTCAACCGTCAGAGATACTGGGGCGAACCCATTCCGATCGTACATTGCCCGGGCTGTGGAATGGTCGCAGTACCTTATGAGGAGCTTCCGCTCAGACTGCCCGAGGTGGAAGAATTCCAACCTGGCGAAAACGGTGAATCTCCGCTGGCAAAAATCGAAAGCTTTGTAAAATGCAAATGCCCGAAATGCGGCAAAGATGCAAAAAGAGAAACCGACACCATGCCTCAGTGGGCAGGATCTTCGTGGTATTTCCTGAGATATATCGACCCCAACAATGCTGAGTGTCTGGCTGACAAGGACAAGCTTGATTACTGGATGCCGGTTGATTGGTACAACGGCGGCATGGAGCATGTCACAAGACATATGATATATTCAAGATTCTGGCACCACTTCCTTTATGATATAGGCGCTGTTTCCACGCCCGAGCCTTACAAGAAAAGAACAGCACAGGGTCTTATCCTTGGTCCTGACGGAGCCAAAATGAGCAAATCCAAAGGAAATGTAGTTGACCCTCTGGAAATTGTTGACAATTATGGTGCCGATACACTTCGCACATACGTACTTTTCATGGGTGAATACGGCGCTGCTATACCGTGGAGTGAAAACTCACTCAAGGGCTGTAAGCGTTTCCTTAACCGTATCGCTGCGCTTGCAGACAGTATAAAAGAAGAAAAAATAAAATCTCTTGACAGCAAGCTTCACAAAACCATCAAAAAGGTTTCCGACGATATCGAGGAAATGAAATACAATACAGCGATTGCCGCTTTGATGACATTCCTGAACGATGCAGAAGCAGAAGGAAGCATCGGAAAGGAACAGTATAAAACATTCCTTAAATTGCTGTGTCCGTTTGCGCCTCATATTTCAGAAGAACTCTGGAACGCACTTGGCGGAGAAGGCTATATTTCAGTTGCACAATGGCCTGTTTATGATGAAAGCAAACTTATTGATGATACGATCGATATCGGAGTTCAGGTAAACGGCAAATTTAAATCAACTGTAACTCTCCCGAACAACTGTGAGGAAGAAAAGGCAGTCGAACTTGCTAAAGCCAACAGCACAATTGCAAATGCAATTGCTGATAAAAATATTGTAAAGATAATTTATAAAACGAATAAGATACTTAATATTATAGTTAAATAAAAAATACAAGGAGAGATCAAGATGGATATAGTTTGTTTAGACCTTGAGGGAGTACTCGTGCCTGAAATATGGATAGCGTTTTCACAGGCAAGCGGAATCCCTGAGCTTAAAAGAACGACCCGTGACGAGCCGGATTATGATAAGCTTATGAAGTGGAGGCTTGGAATTCTTAAGGAGCATGGTCTTGGTCTTAAGGAAATTCAGGATACAATAGCTAAGATCGACCCTATCCCGGGCGCAAAAGAATTTCTTGATGAGCTTCGTTCCCTTACACAGGTAATTATCATCAGCGATACTTTCACACAGTTTGCAAAGCCGCTCATGCAGAAGCTCGGATGGCCGACAATTTTCTGCAACTCACTTGAGGTTGCCGATAACGGCGAAATAACCGGTTTTAAAATGCGTATTGAAAATTCAAAATATACGACTGTCAAGGCCTTGCAGTCTATCGGCTATAACACGATCGCAAGCGGCGACAGCTATAACGATCTTGGTATGATTAAAGCAAGCAAAGCAGGTTTCCTGTTCAAAAGCACAGATAAGATCAAAGCTGACAATCCCGAACTTCCGGCATTTGAAACATATGATGAGCTTCTTGCCGCAATAAAGGAAAAATTAGACTGATCCAGCGTGCCGCCGGAGTCGATTCGCGCCGGCGTGCCGCCGGGGTCGATTCGCGCCAGCGTGCCGCCGGGGTCGATTCGCGCCGGCGTGCCGCCGGGGTCGATTCGCGCCGGCGTGCCGCCGGGGTCAGTTCGCGATTCCGTTCGCTCCGCTCACTGCGTGGTAAGCGTTATTAACTTACTCCCGCGGTTCGTAGTTAACAGCGCAGCAACGTTTCAGTCATACAACACCAAAAAACAGTATTCTTATCTCGTGACTAAAAGTTTATCATGCTATGTTTTAATACCTCGGGAGTAAAACAGATAAGCGTACTTGTAGCGAATGTAATGAGCGGCTGCGCGAACATGACTGCGGAGGCACTCCGCCCGGGGGTCCCTGTAGTACTATCATTTAAGGCTTTTGCCGCTGCAAAAGCCAACAGTGCTTTATATTAAAGTTGTCTGTTAGTTATTTGAGAATATTATAAAAGCACGGAAACGCTTATGTTTTCCGTGCTTTTAGTTTATCTTTCACGCATAAGATACTGATGATCTTCATTCATCATATCCAGCATAATATTAGCAATATAAGGGTCAAGCTGTGTACGCTTGGCCTTTTCCATTTCTTCGCGCACCACATTCTGGGGCAAAACATCACGATAGCTTCGTTTTGATGTCATTGCGTCATAAACATCCGCCACTGCGATTATTCTTGCTTCAAGCGGTATCTCATCGCCGACCAATCCATCAGGATAACCTCTGCCGTCATAACGCTCGTGATGCCATCTCGCACCAAAATACAGATTTGGTATTTCTGTTATTGTCTGCAATACCTCTGCTCCTATTGCGGGATGAGATTTTATCGTTTCAAATTCAACATCGCTGAGTTTTTCAGTCTTGTTGATTATATAATCAGGAATACCGATTTTACCGATATCGTGAAGCATACCCATATAATAGATCCTGCGTTGAAATTCAGAATCTTTATTAAGTCTTCTTGAGATTTCCTTGGAATAATCAGCAACTCTCTGTGAATGACCGTTTGTATAAGAATCCTTTGCATCGACTGCCCTTGCCAATGCTGTAATCATCTGAATGGTAAACTTTTCAGTCATATTAGTCTGTTCTATATGCTTTTCAACTATCTCATCCTTATACATTTCTGACTGGAAAAACATGTAGTAGAAAATCAGCGACAAAACTACACCGCAGCGCAATACCGCATAGCTTCCGAACAGTGATTCGGCAAAAGCTCCTATAGTCAGAATCATTGATATTTCTATAATAATAGTTTTCTCAAACTTCAATCTTTTTTCAAGATGAGAAAAAGAAATGAATATCATTGAAACCAGATATACCAGCATAACAATATGCGTTGTCCACCCGAAAATTCCCCTGTGAAATACATTGTGGGTGTCATAGTAAAACGTGTACGGAACGAATAAAGCGGAAAACACAAATACCGTATTTATAAAAAACGGCATCAACATTGGTATTTTTACCTTAGCCGTACTTTCATTACGCAAAATAAGAGTTATCAGAAAATAAATCATCAACGGCCTCAGCGTATATCCCAAAGCGGTAATAGCTGTCAAAGCCATTGTATTGATATCGCTGCCCTGAAAAATAAGCTCCAGATTATAAATACACAATTCGATCAATACAAATGCGCAAAGAACATAAAAAGATCGTCGGATCTTCTGCTCAAGATACGAATTTCTCCACATAAATATCAGAAGAAATGCAATACCTATTATCGGAAAGTAATTTATCGTAAAATAATCATATTCCATTTATATCCTCCAAAAACTCATTTCAATCTATATTACGCTGCAAAACAGCATTGTATTTAAATTTATCATTGCAGGCGATACCGGCAGAATCTTCATTGAAGCTGTTCTCCCCCTGCTTTATCAAACAAACGCTTTGTTTCAAA
>CACYDC010000243.1 GCA_902773025.1 uncultured Ruminococcus sp. | reverse complement strand
TTCCTGCGTCAATTTTGTCAATCTGACGAAAAATTATGCTCGAAATCTGACGCACAATCTCTGTGCGGTATTGCCTTAAATTTATCAGACGGTCATTATTTGTGCTGATTTTTATAAAAAATGTATTTTCTTATTGTTGAAGTGTATTAATTGACATCAAATAACTCAGGTGATACAATATAACATAACGGAATAAAAAAGGAGGAAATTTCATGAGCATCCAAAAAAATACATTCAGAAGATTCGCCTCTTTCGTACTTGCAGCTGTCATTGCGGCAGGTACGGCAAGCACTGTAAGCTTTATGACATCTGCTTCGGGAATAAACCCGGCAGAACAGAGAATTCTTGATGAGCTTAATACAACTGTGGATCTTAATGGCAAAACAAGAGGTATTCCCTATCGTTATGTCAAAATGGCAAGGTACTATTTTGATACCATGACTTGCATATCTGACGACCAGGCTGACTATATTATATCAAAAATAAAGGAAGCTAAAACTTATATCGAATCTACCGGAGTTTCAAACTTCACCGATATGAGCGATGAGGATATCGATCATCTTATCGGTATAGCTAATGAAGCTTCCGGAACAGCCGGAATTGCATTAAGGCTCACATTGGATAAAAATGAATTCAAGCATAAGGTCGATACAGAATGTGATAATAACCCGAACGCAGAAGTTGAAAGGATTTCACTAAGTGATGAGAACCGTACAATTGACAGTAATACCCGCAAAGAAATACTGGATCATATTGATATAAGCAAACTATATATTTCGGGCAGCTTTAACGATTGGGGAAACAAAAGCTATAACAGGGACCTTTCACTCAGCGACAGTGACGGTGACGGTATATATCGGGGTACTATCGCTATAGAAAACGTTACCGAAGATATGATATCTGAGTTGGAAAGCAACTGGATACCTACCGGAAAATACGGTATACAGTTCAAAATACGTTCGGGAAGCTCCGAATACAGCTGGGGAGAATACGAATCGGATTATGGCAGGACCACTAACAGCCGTACAAATTTCTGTGTAGAAGCAAAACCCGGAGATTCGATCATTATAAATGTTAAACTTGACACAACAAAGGTTTCAAGATATGCTGAAAAGACAGCTTCACAATATGGTATGGATGTTTTCACAGCATGGGATACGTCTTTTTCTGTCGATAAGCTGATAAAAGCCGAAGGTATCCAGTTGGATAAAACTAAAGTTGATATTGATATAGGAAGCAACCAGATTATAAATGCAACAGTATTCCCTTCCAACGCTTTCGATAAAACAATAAGCTGGACAAGCTCGGATGAAAGCAAAGCAACTGTTGAGGACGGTAGAATAACTGGTATTTCCGAGGGTACTGCGACTATAACCGCAAAGACATACAACGGAAAAGAAGCTATTTGCATTGTAACAGTAAAAGATCCTGTGATAGATGTTTCCGGTATAGAACTTGACAAATCGTCAGTTACGCTTGAAAAAGGTAAAACCGCAACAATCAAAGCCACTATTTCTCCTGAAAACGCTACCAATAAAAATGTAATATGGTCAAGCTCAAATACATCGGCAGTAACCGTTAATAATGGAACAATAACAGCTGTCGCAGCAGGAACGGCCACGGTCACGGCAAAATCAGATAATGGTAAATCAGCGAGCTGCACGGTTATTGTTAAAAATCCTGTGGTAGAAGTAACCAATGTTACTCTGAACAAGACATCTCTTAATATTGAAAAGGGGAAAAGCTATACATTGACTGCATCTGTCGCACCGGCAAATGCAACATCTAAAACTATTATATGGACTACAAGCAACCGCAATGTTATAACTGTATCCGGAGGTAAGCTTACTGCGGTTTCTGCCGGTACAGCCATAATTACGGCCAAGTCCAATAACGGAAAAACAGCGAGGTGTACTGTAACTGTAAAGAATCCGGAAATATATGCTTTAAAGATCAGTTTAAGCAAAACCTCTGCTGTTATAGAAAAGGGTAAAACGCTTAAGATTTCTGCATCGTTTACTCCGGAAAACACTACAAACAAGAAAGTAAACTGGATTTCAAGCGATACATCCGTAGCGACTGTAACTGACGGTACTATTACAGCAAAGTCACTCGGAACAGCAACTATAACAGCATCATCGATTAACGGAAAAACTGCGTCCTGCACAGTGACTGTCAAAAATCCAAGCATTCCTGTTACGGAAGTACGTCTTAACAAATCTGCCGTAACCTTAGGCAAAGGCGAAACATACTCTTTGTCTGCTTCAGTATCTCCGTCAAATGCAACTGATAAAAACGTAAAATGGCGAACATCGAATTCAAAGATACTGACTGTCGATCAAAAAGGCAATGTCAGAACCCTGGGCACAGGTGTGGCATGGGTTACAGCAAGAAGTGCAAGCGGCAAGGAGAAAAGCTGTAAATTCACTGTAAGAAATGCACCTTCTAAGGTAACACTGACTAAAGGAGTTGTTACCATCGGTGTTGGTGAAAAATTCAGCCTTGGTTCAGCAGTCAATAACGGCGCTGCAAGTTCAAAGAGAACCTACCGCACGAGCAACAAGACGATTCTGAGAATGACACGCACTGACTGGCAGGGTGATTTTGTAGCGCAGAAACCCGGTGTTGCATATGTTACTGTACGTACCTATAACGGAAAGGAATCTACCTGTAAGGTAACGGTTAAAAATGCTCCGTCTAAAGTTAAGCTTAACAGAAGCGCGCTGACTCTTAAAGTAGGTCAGAGTGCTGCACTTAGCGCAAGTATTCCGGCAAAGGCAGGCTGCGCAACACGTGTTTTCCGCACTGATAACACCAACGTTATAAAGATGACAAAAACAAATTGGACAGGGGCGTTTACTGCTCTCCAACCCGGCACAGCATATGTTACAGTAAGGACATACAACGGAAAAGAGGCAAGCTGTAAGGTAACTGTTATCAATTAGCTGAAAGGAATAATTTATAATGAAGGAATTGGAAAATCATAGTAATAAAATAGTAATCCCATCGGTTTGTTCCTTGATATCAGAAGGAATGATTGGTATCGCTGATGACAGTTCTGAGCTTGATTATGATGAAAAGCCCAGAATACCGGAATATTTACCGATACGCAATGAACATATTGGTATTATGCGTTCTTTTATGGCAGTAACCCCACATAAAAAGGATAATGGAACGTTAATCCATTAACAAAGTAAGAATAAACAGTATAAAAAAATAGGGTAGACTGAGGGACACTTTGTCCCTCAACCTCCCATTGCACCGTACGTACGGGTCTCGTATACGGCGCTACATAAATACA
>CACYDC010000242.1 GCA_902773025.1 uncultured Ruminococcus sp. | reverse complement strand
TTTTCAAGAGATGTACATTCTTCAAAAGCATTTTCACCGATAGACTGCACTTTATTTCCAAAGTTTACTACAGAAAGCGAACTGCATTCTTCGAAAGCAAAAGAACCTATACTTGTAACACCGTTACCGATAACCACACTTGTAAGATTATTACATCTATAAAATGCACTATTTCCTATAGCCTTTACTCCGTTGCCTATATTTACGCTGACAAGATTTGCGCATTCTCCAAAAGCGTAATCATACAAAACCTCAACGCTATCAGGAATACTCACACTCGTAAGTGAATTACAGCAATAAAAAGCTGATCCATCAATAGTTTTTAGTGTATCAGGAAATGACACGCTTGTTATTTCGGTATAGCTGAAAGCGCCTCCAGATATAGTTGTTACAGGCATTCCATCGATCATACTCGGAATGACTACATCAGAATCACTTCCGTAGTAACCCAGAATGGTGACGGTATTGTCATCATTATAATCATAGCTGAATTGAGATTCCCCTTCCTCTGAATCTTCGTACCATTCGCCATTTTCATCCCAATATGCACTTGCCTTTATACTATTGTTTTCAGAAGACAAAGGTGCGGCTAATGCTGTACCGCCGACCAATGCCGCACAAAGCGCAACAGCAAACATACGTTTCAGTAAATTTGACTTTCGCATAAATACTCCTCCATTCAAATAATTAAGATACTATTATTTTACAACTAAAATATTGCATTGTCAATTAATTATTACAGTAAAGTGTTAAATTTTTATATATAAATTATAAATATTTAATTATTTTTCTTATTTTGAAATAATATAGCAGCGAATACTATAAACTAATATCCGCTGCCATTATTATTATTATTATTATTATTTCTATTTTATTTGGTTACAGTTACTTCAAATGTCGTTGCTGCTGTCGTTCCGGCTGAATCCTTTACAACTATCTTTACCTCATAATCTACCATCGTACCAGGTATCAGTACTGCACTGGATGATGTTCCGAATTCAGTACCCTTCACTTTCCAGTTGTTTTCACCCTTCTTACGGAAATAGAATGCATATTTGTATGATGTCTTGCCGCCTTCTGCGGAGGCTGACAATGTGATATTATTACCGAATTTCACAATTGATGAGCTGATCTTTGATGTATTGTTCAGACCGGATACAACATCGATCATAAAACTCTTTTCGGCAGTTTTTCCGTCTGCGTCTTTTACAACTATCCTTACCTCATAATTCGTCGCAGTACCCGGTGTAAGTGTTGCTGTAGTATCAGTACCGAATTCCGTACCCTTTACCTTCCAGCTTTTCTCACCATCTTTTCTGAAATAGAACGCATATTTATACGAACCTTTTCCTCCCGATGCTGCGCCTTTAAGTGTAACACTCTTTCCGAAGGTGATCGTTGACGCGCTTAACGATGACTGGTTAACAAGAGTATTTTCACCCGCAACTACAATTTCAAAATTCTTCTCGACAGTATTCTTTGAAGCGTCTGCTACAACAATTTTTACCTCATAGGTCGTTTCTTTTCCAGGTGAAAGAACCGCTGTAGTGTCACTGCCGTATTCTGTTCCCTTGACCTTCCACTGATCCTCACCGCTTCTCCTGAAATAGAACGCATACTTATACGAACCCTTTCCTCCGGAAGCAGCACCTGTCAGCGTAATATTCTGTCCTACTTTTGCTCTTAAGGTACTTACCTTTGAATTGTTTTTCAGAACCGATGAATTCGATACAGATATCTTGAAAATCTTTTCAGCAGTTTTATTATCTGAATCCTTGACAACTATTTTGACTACATAATCAGTCGCCGTGCCCGGATTAAGATATGCTACAGAGTCTGTACCAAATTCAGTGCCCTTTACACTCCATGTACTTGAATCGCCTTTTTTGAAATAAAAAGCATACTTATATGTTCCTTTGCCGCCGCTTGCTGCGCCGGTAAGCTTTATCTTATCGCCAACTGCTGCTGTCGTTGCGCTTACAGATGACTTATTTGTAAGTTCCGTATCATCATTGACTACTATCCTGAAAGAACTTTCTGCCTTATTTCCCGATGAATCCTTCACTACAACTTTAACTTCATATGTCGTTGCCGTACCGGGCTGCAGAACTGCCGTAGTTGACGTGCCGAATTCTGTACCCTTGACTTTCCAATCAATCTCCCCGCTTTTGCGGAAATAAAAAGCATATTTATACGAACCTGTTCCGCCCGAAGCAGATCCGTACAGCGTAACTTTATCAAGAACCTTTACCTGTTGAGCGCCGGCATATGAATTATTCTTCAATTCTGCTGTTTCAGACACACTGATCCTGAATAACTTTTCATCAGTTTTATTTGATGCATCCTTTGCAACTATCTTTACCTCATATGTTGTAGCAGAACCCGGCTGGAGTATTGCTGTAGTTTCACTTCCGAATTCAGTTCCCTTTATTTTCCAATTGTTTTCTCCTGATTTTCTGAAATAAAACGCATATTTATAGTTTCCCTTTCCTCCGGAAGCAGCACCTGTCAAAGTTACTTTTTCATATAGGCTTGCATTTTGTGTACTCACGGTAGATTCATTTACAAGAGGATCAGATTCACCGTTATTGAAATCAAATCCGTTCTCTGTTGCATATCGTTCCGCAGCGGTATCACTTGAACCAACAATTTTAAACCCATTTATCTTGGTATCTCCGTTATCCGATCCATTATAACCAAACGCTTTAGTACCTATGCTTACCACAGAATCGGGTATTTCTATACTTCCAAGTGAAGGACAGGAATAAAATGCATAGGACGACACAGATGTCACCCCATACGGAATAACGACCTGTGAAAGCAGTGGACATTCCGAGAACATATGATTTGGTATTTCCTCAAGACTCGACGGTACTTCAACAACCTGAAGCTTTTTGCAACCCAGGAAAGCACTTTCTCCTACATAACTCAGACTGTTACCCAAAGAAAGATCAGTTAATGAAGTACAATACCTGAACGCATCGCTGCCAATATTTGTTACGCTATCCGGAAGACTGACCTCCGAAAGCGAAGAGCAGCTTCTGAATGCGCCCGTACCAATACTTTCAAGACCGTCATTATATGTCAGACTGTTGAGGTTTGTACACTGTTCAAACGCACAATCGCCGATTGAAGCAACCGAATTACCCAGAACTACACTATTAAGTGATGTACATCCATAAAATGCTCTGTCACCTATACTTGTTGCCTTACTTCCGACAGTCACCTGTGTCAAAGATGTACAGCCCTCAAAAACACCTGAACTGACACGCTCAAGATCATCGGGCAATGATACAGTTTTAAGTGAGGTACATCCAGCAAAAGCTGACGAATCAATATCCAGCAATCCACTGCCAAAACTTACACTATTGAGCGAAGTACAACCACTAAATGCTCTGGATCCTATAAGCTGTACAGAATTCGGAAACACTACGCTTTTGAGTGTGGTATTCCCTTTAAATACCTCTTCTCCCAAAAAGACTACAGGAGAGCCTTCAATTGTTCCCGGCAAAGTAACCGCTGACGCCGTACCCGAATAACCTACAATCTTAACTATTCCTGTAGTATGAGTCTTGTATTCAAAATCGCCATTAGTAAAAGACTTTTTACTGAAACCATCAGGACCGTAGTCATCATCTCCCTCATCATCACCCCATCCATAGTCATCATCGCCGTTATCCGTACCATCGCCGGAATCCGTACCGTCATCTCCAAATGCAGCAACTTTGATATTAATGTCAGGATCGGCCAAAGGCAACACGGCAGCTGTACCTCCGACAAATGCTGTGCACAAAACTATCGCAAAAATCCGCTTCAATAAACTGTTCTGTTTCACTATTATGCCTCCTTAGTTTTTTATTCATCTTCCAATGTTTTTATGCTTGAAGCAAGAATACACAATTACAATCTTTCTATAATAATGACAGATAAAGTAACAGCTCATTCTTCTCTTCGTGCAATGTACTTAGAAAAATTATACATTATTAATATCATTTTGTCAATTATGATACTTTAATCATTTTGTCGATTCTAATACCTTGAATTATCATAAATTTATACAAAAAAACAAGCCTGCCCTCTTATAAGAAAGCAGACCTGTTTTTTCGCTGTGTCTGAGTTATTTAACTATTATGGAAAATGTTTTTTCTACTGTTTTATCTGTTGCATCCTTTACTTTTATCATAACCTCATATATAGTCGCAGTACCGGGTGTAAGTGTTGCAGTTGTTTCGCTGCCGAATTCTGTACCCTTCAGTTTCCACTGTGTTTCTCCGCTCTTACGGAAATAGAATGCATAC
>CACYDC010000241.1 GCA_902773025.1 uncultured Ruminococcus sp. | reverse complement strand
TTTCTCCCAGCCCTTCCATTTTTCAAGATGAAGCATCATTCCGGACTGCGTATATGCTGCTGCCACAAGCGCAAGGACTGATTGACGGTTTCTCCATCCTGTCATCCTTTTTCTCCTCAGTAAACTATTTTTGCAATTGTTTCTACACGAAATCTATACGACAACCAGTACCGAAGATTCGATGTATTGGAGGGACTGCCCTTCCTGGCCTTTAAGAATCATTTTCTCTACAGGTCTATATCTATTTATGCTTCGTAACAAAAAAATGAATATCCACCTTTTTGTATCAGTTCAGTTTCTCTAATCTCCATTGCTGTTGTTCGCTCTCCACGAATTCGCTCAGATATATTCTATTCGCATCATCATCGTAGCTCATTGCCAGATACTGATTGGCCAAAATATAATAGACATCCGAATCCTTCTGATATCTGAGGATCCATTGCTGATCTTGGGTTATACCCGGTTCACAAGCCCGTATCTCAACTTTTTCATCTATATCTTCGGGAACACCCAGATACTTTTGAGCCTTCAAAAAGAACACTCTCGCTTTTGTACTTCCCATACGAATCGTCAATCGTGAAGAATCCTCTTGAGAATCCAGGATGGTCAGCGATACAGAACCGCTGAGATCCTCCGGATCATTCTTTGATGCCAAAGCCGTTTCTGTATTGAGGACAGGATGTATCCGATACTCACCATCCGGTATAACTGCATAGGAGTTTGAGTAAACATAATGCGCAAAATCATCTGTGTCTTCATCACGAATAAAGAGGCTGTTCAAGAGCGGAACATCACATATGTGGACAATCAGCAGCAACAAAACAAAAGCACTCATTTTTACCGCATAAAAAGATAGTTTTTCCCCTCTGCCGTTCCGAGGGCCGTCAATCAAATGCAAGCATTGACCATACCCTTCGACTGATACTGGCAGCAAGAGCAAAAAATAAGTTATGGTATATTGTCCTTTTGCTTCCCAGATCGTATGAAACAGAAACCCTCCTATGAAAGTGATCATGATCAGAAGGAATCTTTCATTCCACTTATTCGTTGCCAGCAGTTGCATCATCACACCACATAATATTATGAAATGAAATACATTCAGCACTCGAAAAACGGTTCGATAATAAACCGGAATCGATAAAAGACGTTCTAGCCATAAAGGCAATTGGCTCTGCCCATCATTCGACATGAAAACATTGACCCACCATCCCTGGAAATCCGGATTATTCCATTGTGATGCGTTTTTCCCGGCAAAAAAGCGTAATGCATAACCGGGGTCATCCCTGAATTCTGCAATTCTTTGCAGAATACGTTCCCTGCAGACTTTTTCCTGTAATGCTTTGTCATAATTGGCTTCTTTATAAGTGTTGACAGTGCTGTAATCTGCATCCCACCATCCATCATACAAGACATTGCTTTCGCTGATCCCCATGGAAACATATGACAGATTCGACATTCCTTCTCCTGGATAGTGGTTTGTAATCTGGTAGGTCATTCTTCGTACCGCAGCATTGCATACGCCGATTGCCGCAATCATCACAAGCAAAAGGAACATCAGACTTTTGCCGTATTTCTTCTCCGGGAGTCGAATGGCAATGTAGAGTATGACTGCGATTCCATAGATTAAAAAATTCTGTTTGATGGCAACAGCCAGAAAAATACAAATAACAGAAATTGCCGCATGCTTCAGTTTCTCATCTTCGATAAAACAAAGTACATTATAAAATGAAGTTACGGCCAGTGACAGTCCGATCATGGTTCCATAGACAAATGTGGTATAAAACACACATGGTAGAAACAACAGACTGAATCCCACGATCCCGACTGAACGAACAGGAGAGCTTTCCCCCATATTGGGGATCTGCACAAAGCATCTGATCAACTGTACCAATGCCAAGGCATTGATAATCTGATATACCGTATACTGAAAATGACCAAATATACTACCCAGAATATAGTTGAACAACACGATGCCGGACTGATGAGGATAGATATCAAGATAATTTCCCGGGGCAAATGAAGTATATACACCTTGAGACCATTCATATGCAGTCTTACAGACGAGATACTGGTCGGCTTTGGGAGCCTTGTTCATGCACAATACAAAGAGTACTGAAGCAATACCCAGGCAAAGCATCCACACCCGTACAAAACTATCATTGTTAAAGATCCCGTCTAATTTTGTTTTCAGGCCTTTTCTTTTATAGATCTGTTTTCCTCCAAGTAATGCGATTATAAAAACCATCTCTGCCAAAAGATTAAAGGCAACGGAATCCGCGATCAGAAAGGAGTGTTCTTCTCTCGTCATCGCAGTTGTAGAAAAACACGATAACACGGTCAAATAAGCAATTATTATCGTAAATATGATAACTATAGTTTCTTTCATGATCCCAGTTATCGTGTTTTTATTTTTCAACATAATATGCCTATTTATCCCTTCGGTAGTATTTTATTCATTTTCATTGCCGATATTTTACTTTGCTTTGAATCACTTTTACTAACATTCTGCGATTCTGCAGCAGCGTTCCCATTCTTGCGTCCATAAAAAGATACTGCTGAATCAGCCCATTGTACCCCCGATATAGGGCTTCATGGTATTCCATTGTCTGCATGGCCCTTTGAATCCAGACATCCCTCGGGAAGGCATCCATCCTGTGAAAACCAAAGAGCATAATACAGTTGGCCACCTTTTCCCCGACTCCCGATATGCTCTTGAGCACATTTCGCAGCTCTTCATCCGGCAGTGCCGCAAGGCGGCCCGGATCCAGCGCGCCACTTTCAGCCTGCAGGACCGCATC
>CACYDC010000240.1 GCA_902773025.1 uncultured Ruminococcus sp. | reverse complement strand
TATAAAGTGTTGAAATTTCAATGCTTTCAGCGATTATTATACTCTTATACTGAATTATTTAACCCAAATTTAACCCAAAAGATATTTTTTGACCTATTTTTCAAAGTATTTTTCTATACAAGCAAGAGCATATTGTTGCCAATCTTCTGGAAGGTTATAGAAGTGCTGACACGCTATTACATCTTCCTGTGTGAACGTAAAAATATCTGGGTGAAACTGTTTTGCAAGTGCATAATCATATTTGTGTATCATGTAGTTGCTAATTTCACCAAACATCACTTCAAACAATCCACATCTGTATGGCTCATGTTCAAAATAAAATGATCCTTTATCCATTGTTTTATCGGTTAGAACTGTCTTTTGACTTTTCATTTATTGAGCATCTTGATACTCTGTAAAAACTTTTTCTAAAAGTGCGCCAAGAACCACATCTGTTTGCGGAACATCATTAAATGATAAATATGTTGCTTCAAATGTTCCTTGTTCTTCATCAATGGTAAATTGTATCAATGCTTTTACTTCTACATCTGCATAAACACAATCGCCTGTAAATTCCACAACATCATATTGTGTATCATCTTCTTCACGTGTACCTTGAAAATATGTCCAAGTAGGTGAACCAAAGAAACTTTCAAACGCTTCTTCATAAGTGATATCTGGGTATGCCTTTGGCGAACCACCTTTAACAGATAAAACATATTCATTATCAGCCTGTGCTATGCTTTTGGCTTGATTGGTTAAATCTTCTGAATCACTACCGCAACCAGACAGTAATACTAACGCAAATATTGTAATTATACAGACTATCTTCTTCATGCGATTATCCTTCCTGTCAAAAATTAATACTTGCGATTGCAGACCTTTTCGCATCAGATGAAACATTGATATAGTATTTTGCAGTTGTAGAAATATTGCTGTGTCCCATTAGATCGGCTACGGTTTGTATTGGTACTCCTGTGTTTGCAAGATGAGATCCGAATGTATGACGGTACACATGAAAGCCGAATGATCTAACTCCACAATCCCTATAAACCCTACAACAAGCTTTTCTGATTGTTGACTTGTGGTAGAAATTTCCTGTTTCCGTAGTGAAAACACAATCCGTTCTATATCCGTTCTGCATCATTTCTGCTTGATGCCATTTTTTATGTGTGGCAATTTCAGCCATAGTTGCATCACTTAATGGAATTGTGCGAATAGATGTACCTGTTTTAGTAGGTACAATAGAGTATTTACCACCATCAGCAACATAAAGCTGTTTGTTGATACGCAGACCATCTTTTGTGATATCTGAATATCTGACAGCTAATAATTCGCTTATACGTGCGCCTGTACGTAATGCCAGAATAACCAGAAGGCGTAGACGGTGTTCCTTGAATCCTTCAAGTATCTTTGCTATTTCATCATCAGACAATACATCAATAGCTTGATGATCTGTTTTGTGCGTAATAGATGGCATAACAAGTGAAGATGTCACGTTGCGACAATATCCTTCACGTTCTGCATACTTAAAGAATAAAGATAATAGTTTGTGGAGTGATCTGACAGTTGAAGCACCGCATGACATTGAATTGTATTCTGCTTGTAGTGATGCGCCTGTAATATCAGCTATTTCTAACCCTAACAAGGCAGAATCCTTGAAATTGTTTCTGTAGGCTTTTATATAAAGCATTTTTGTATTGTGCTTATATCTGCTGTCAAGCATGAAAACATTATCAATCCATGAATCCAGAAGATCACCGAAGCAGGTTGACACAGGCTTGTTGATTTCCTTCATGTATGCTTGATACTTCTGTTCAGCTTCTTTTTTCGTAGCACCGTAAAACTGATGGTAGTCTGGAATCCAAACACCATTTTCAGTACGCTTCATTCCGACTTTGCGCTTGATTTTCACATAGCCGTATGATTTGCCAGATTCACTTGTGATAGTGACACTTTTTTTACTTGCCATTGTTGGATTCCTTTTCGACTTCATCAAACAGGCTATACATAGTGTAATCATAATACTTGACTACATCAGCAACAGCATCATCAATCTTATTGTTATCAATGCGAAGAATTTTCTCATGGTATGGAATAATCACTTGATCTGATGAACCGAACATATTTCTGCTTTCGTTAATATACATACAGAGATTATCTAATCTTGAACGCAGATCGGTGATTGACACGCCTACATTATTGGAATCGTTATCAATGTAAAGTGCAGTAGAACTTACTTTTAGAGCTTTTGATATTTCATTTAGTTTTGATGTTCGTGGTTCCAGAGAACCATTTTCCCATCTACCAACGGTCTGTCTGTTTACCCCTACTATATCAGCTAGTTCTTCCTGTGTTATTCCACGTGCTTTGCGGTATCGCTTGATATTTTTTCCAATGTTTTCTTTTCCGTATGCCATAAAACACACTCCTTTCTATTTTGATGATAACAAATGCAAAACCAAAAAGCAACCATAAACATATCATATATGCTTGACAATGGTATGCTTAACGGCTATAATCTATGCAGATGGTACGTTAAACATATCAAAATGAAGAAATGAGGTGATATTATGATAATCGACAAGTGCAAATTCCAGATCGCACTCGCAGAAGCAGGTATCAGAGCAAAAGACCTAACATCAATTAGTAAGTCAACGTATCTGCGTGTGATTTCTGGCAAAAGTGTTCGACCTAGTACCGTTGGAAAACTAGCAAAAGAACTAGGTGTTCACGTTACGGATTTGGTGGGGGTGTAGCTATGGTAGACATTATGACGATAGAACAGGCTTATCAGCGACTACAGGCACAAGGCGCAACAGGGGTAACCCGTTACTGTCTGCGGAAGTGGATAAATTATGAACAGATACCACACTTGAAGAATGGTAATCGCAAGCTTGTATCATTCAGCGATATTGAGAAGTTCGTAAACAATAACAAAGTAGGTGGTGGTGGGAAGTGACCGACAGAGAAAAAATAGTTTCAGATAAAGCCACGATCCAATTTAGGAAGGATACACTACAAGCTGTTGCCACGCTTGATACAGGTGCGTGTTCTGAATTTATCAACGCCTGTCTGGACTATGACAACAACGGTGTAATAAAAACTGACTTCGAACATGATACCGCCAGAGCTTTGTTCACACTTGCCAAACCGCAATTAGATGAAGCTATGGAAAAATACGTCAAAGGTAGACAGCAAAGGATAGATGCTATTAATGCCAGATACAACAGAAATAAATGATACGGTCGTATACGGTCGTAAACGGACGAATACTCTATTCTATTCTTATCTACTCTTATCTATTCTTATCTATTCTGGGTTGTAGTTTATACAGGGGAAAGTAAATGATAGATACAGATAAAATCATACAGAGTGTAGATATAGGCAAAGCCATAGAATACTACACAGGCAACAGGAAAATACATAACAAGTACCTGTGTCCGTTCCATAATGACAAGCACCCTTCATTATCCGTAAAAACTGAAAAGCAAATCTGGCATTGTTGGTCTTGTGACAAAGGCGGTAATGTCATCAACCTTGTACGTGATCTGTACGGTTTAAGCTTTGTAGATGCGTGCAAGAAGATCGCAACAGACTTTCATATTGATATCCAGATTGAAGAACCGAAAAAGAAAGATACCTGGTATGAGATCGAAGCTGAAATCCGTAAAGACCGCAAGGAAGAACTACAGGAAGTCAAAGCAGATATTGACAAAGAAATTGAACTACTTACTACAGCGCATAGGGTGCTTTTCCGATATGGCGCACCAAAAGAGTTATGCAATCAGTATGTAGAAGAAATTGAAGCACTTGAAGAATTAAAAAAGATAGCGAGGTGAAAACATGGAAAATAAAGAATTTACTTATGATATCGTTAGGCACATTGGCTTGATATCTGTCACAAGGCGTGGTGATACCAGATGGAAAAAAGAATTGAACATCGTTTCATGGAATCATCGTAAACCTGCATATGACGTCAGAGAATGGAATGAAAGCCACACAAAGATGTCAAAAGGAATGACATTTACGAGCCATGAATTAAGAACCCTGTATCAGCTTTTACAGGCGTTAGAAGTAAAAGAAACGGTCTGATCACACCACATAACCAGACCGCAAGAACCGTACGACAGTACAATCCATAACACAATAATTATAACATAATGGGCATGGAATTACATCATAGTTCTGTGTCCATTAAGAATCGAGGACATATGAATTCAGCAAAACAACAGGCGTTAGTAGCCTTGATATCATCACCAACAATTAGAGAAGCGTCACGCAAATCTGGTGTAGCTGAACGAACAATCAATGAATATATGCGAACTGATCCAGAATTCAGAAAAGCGTATGAAGAAAACCGACAAGGTATAGTTCGTGAAGCATCAGAACGAATGGCAAATGCCTTCACAAGTGCCGTAACCACACTAACAGATATCACGAATGATAAAGAGGTGAATCCTTCCACCAGAGTACGATCTGCAACGGCTATTCTTGAATATGGTCTGAAACTCTGGGAAACAACAGATATCATTCAACGAATCATGGATATAGAAGCGAGGTTAGATGAAAGATGAAACAAGGCATTATGAAAAGGCTCGATGATGCAGAAGCCAGAATACCATCAGTATCCGCTTATGATACCACAGCTTTTTTCATAGAGTGGACAGATGAAGGGTACGAGGTAGAAGCCATAGTATCAAATGATTTCGGTCATATGCCAGAAGCTATTATCGGTAATGAACAGTATCTTGTCAGCGATACGATCCACAAATTTGACACTATACAGGATACAGTTTCCTTTCTGGAAAAGGAATGTAAAAAGTGTAAGGGCATCAAGCCGACATTAACACCTTTGGGAGTATTCACCAAAGAGGACATGGAAGAAATCAGAAAAGTTCACATTATCCTACTTTCAGAAAAGTGGTTTGAATTCCTGTATGGAATCCACATCAGCGAAGAATATCACTTAAAAATCATAGACATGGGGGAATAGTAACATGAGTAAAACAACAGCAATATCAGCAATAAAGGCATATGGCAAAGCGTACACAGATGCAGTAAACAGCATCAGCAAAATCAGAAATAATAAAGAACTGTCGGAAGATGGGAAGGCGGTACGGATCGCTTCTGTTGTAGATGGATTCAATGCAAAGTCAGAAAAAATGAAAGCGGATATTGTTTCCGAACTTGACAGCATCAAATGTTCTATAGATTCACGCAGACAAGAAGCCGTTTCAAAAGGTATGGCAAGTGCCGAACAAATCAATATGATCGTTTCTGGCATAAACCAATCAGCGTACAGTTTGCCAATGATAAATGACATCATCGGCACGTTCAAAGGTAATCCTGTAGCACTTGAAACCATCAGAGGTGCGCTTCTGGCGAATGACCGTGAAGCATATAAATCCGCAGGTTTAGAAATACCAATGAATACTGATTCCAAAGTGTACAGGAATCTTGACAGCATCACAGAACAGCTAAACCATGAACCACCTGTGACAACCACAGATAGAGCAGATTGGAACATTGGTCTGTATCAGAGTGGTCAGACTTTTGATTCATGGTGTGACTATATCAGCGAAAACATAGCTGATGAATAATGCCCACAAAAGTGGGGAAACTGTACACCGAAGATCTTGCAGATTTTCAGTTAACTTTCTTCATTTTTACCTTTTGCGAAGCACCCTATGTAAATGGGGTGTTTTCGTTTGCCTTGAAAATGTGTCGGTGAGTTAGGGAAAAGCAGAATGAAGTGTGTAAATGATGGATTTATCGACAGAAGGCACTTAATCCGTAAAAACGTTAGTGAGTGAGCATTTTTTAGCGTAGAACCTATGTGTATGCCGATATTTGCCGATATTCGCCGAAAGTTAAAGCCAAAATTTTCGATTTAAGCGATTTTTTATTAGCTGATGGGTATTTTTACGTGAACAACAAGAAGATTCACCACAGGCGAAAATAACGGCATTGTCGGATAGCATCAGCAAAATATCTGGAATCGGAATTTTTAAACCAAAATTTAACCCAAATTTAACCCAAAAGATTTGCAATTGATAGAGAAATTAACAGAAGCATACAAAAGATAATTGAAAGCGTGAAAAACCCAGAAGCCTTGCAATTACAGGTGTTTGAAATAAAAAAACCGTTGTCTCCAACGGTCTTTGGTGGTCTGTGGGGGACTCGAACCCTCGACATCATGGTTGTGACCCATGCGCTCTCCCAGCTGAGCTAACAGACCATACCCGGCCTTACCGACCGCCGAAATGATTATAACACAACTTGATGCATAATATGCTACAATAATTTTTAGCAGAAATGAGATTCTTCACGCCGCTCCGGTAATCTGATGAGGATTGGCGCATTAACAGGAGGAACGTTAATGGAGGTCAAAAAGATATATTTCGATCTTGACGGTGTCCTTGCCGACTTTGACAGGGGCGTATATGAGCTGTGCGGGATGGATGCTTTTGCACATGATGATGACCCTGCATTCAATTTTGATGATGAGATGTGGGACAGGATAAAAAAAGTCGGGCATTTTTATGACAAACTTAATATCATGGATGGTGCAAAAGAGCTATTTGACGATCTTTATAAAAGATACGGAGATAAATGCGAGATATTAAGCGGTATACCTAAACCGAGACGTGGAATACCGACTGCAGGAGAGGACAAGATCAACTGGGTCAGGAGGCTGCTTTCGAAGGATATCGTTGTAAACATTGTATATAAAGAAGATAAGCCGCAGTACTGTACAGGAAGGGACTGTATACTGATCGATGATCTTCCGGCAAACATACAGGCCTGGGAGAAAATGGGGGGAACAGGGATCATTAATACAGGAGCGGAAGATACAAGAGCGATACTGCGGGAAATGGGTCTGCTATAAAAAAGTATGACCTTTTCCGGGTCATACTGATAAAAGCGTAACTGTAGCTGTAAGATACGGCTGCCCGTCGGTGACATCCACATGGATGATGCCGCCGGGCTGTTTTATTACTGTATGGCTGCCTGCGGCACTGGTCTGTGATCTGTAACAGCCTACGGCAGTGCTGCCTGTTGCACAGCCATGCTCCCAGATCAGGGTATCCGAACCCGGAACATAGACAAGCGGACGAATACTTACGCTTTCTGATGAAGGATCTTCGCTGACAAGCTCATTAAATTCAGAGCAGAGCATCATTCCGAGCGCAGGCACAGCAAGCTCGTTTGTATACCTTTTGATCATCTGCTCGGCCTCTTCGCTGCTGATATCCCCGGCAGGAACAATAAGGTGTGATATACCGCTGAATTGCACAAGGGGATAACCTCTGAAAGAGCTCACTTCAGGGACGGGCATTTTGACAGTTCCCTCAAAAGAAGGCATTCCTGATCTGTCCGGTATGCGCCTGACTATGGCATCAAGGAGGTCAGTAACACCTGATGAGTCCACTGAAACAACAGTTTCCTGCCCGATTTTCAGGCCGTGCATCAGTGCATGCCAGGCAGCAGCGGAAAGGGTTGCATGACCGCAGAACTCATATCCCATCATCTCAAGACGTATGATCCTGTCAGATACCGGCACTATAAAACCCACCTGCTCACAGGCCGGTTCTTTTTCAAATGATTCACGAATGATATCACTACGGGTATCGTCAGTGTACGGAGTTTTTACCAGTACGGTGATGTTTCCGGTAGGATCTGCCAGGACATAATCAAATTTCATGCACATATCATAGCATATTTGCAACAAAAAATACTGCTTATTGCTGTTTGCTTTTTTAGTTATGCATAGTTTTCATTTTTCAGTAATCAGAAGCGGTAAAAGGTTGCATACAGGTATGAAAGCTAATAAAATATGCAATATGCTGATAAATCAGACTCTCACTTTTATACAAAGGAATAAGTAAACATGAAAAGAGTTCTTACTATACAGGATATTTCATGTCTCGGCAAATGCTCAATAACTATCGCATTGCCGGTCATTTCGTCGCTCGGTTCAGAGACTGTTATCCTGCCGACTGCTTTGCTTTCAACACATACTATGTTCAATAATTTTACTGTAAAGGACCTGTCAGATCAGATTGCTCCTATCACACAGCACTGGTTAAGAGAGGGCGTTAAGTTCGATGCAATATACACAGGTTATCTCGGAACTGCCGAACAGATCGACCAGATGAAAGAACTGTTCAGAACTTTCGGTGGTGATGATACTCTCATATTCGTCGACCCTGTTATGGCAGACAACGGTAAGCTCTATCCGGCATTTGATATGGCCTATGCGCGCAAGAATTCAGAACTCTGTGCTGCAGCGGACATCATTGTTCCTAACATCACTGAAGCTTCATTCATGACGGGTATGGAGTACAGAGAAGAGAAGGATCATGACGAGGCGTATATCAAGGAAATGCTTGGAAGGCTTGCTGAGCTCGGAGCAAGGGTCAATGTCCTGACTGGAGTGTCACTTGAGCCGGGCAAAACAGGTGTTATGGGATTTGACAGAGAGACCGGCGAATACTACCATTTCCAGAACGATAAGGTCAATGCTACATTCCACGGCACGGGAGACCTGTTCTCGAGTACCTGCGTGGGTGAGATGATGAAGGGGAAAAGCTGGCAGGATGCCATGAGGATCGCATGTGCCTATACTGCACGCACCATTGAAGTCACTATGAAAGATCCTAAAAAACCGTGGTACGGAGTTAATTTCGAGGAGACACTGCCTGAACTTATACGTTATGAGTGATCCG
>CACYDC010000239.1 GCA_902773025.1 uncultured Ruminococcus sp. | reverse complement strand
GTATTGATTTCATACGGCTTGATATTATATTCCAGACAGA
Organism: uncultured Ruminococcus sp.; assembly: GCA_902773025.1. Taxonomy (GTDB): domain Bacteria; phylum Bacillota; class Clostridia; order Oscillospirales; family Acutalibacteraceae; genus UBA1213. The sequence continues at coordinate 3,440 of CACYDC010000239.1, read as the reverse complement.
ATAAAGCAGCATATATAATAAGTTGTTCTATATGCGCAGGAGTGGTCCCTGTTTTAAGATCGCAGATTCTTAAAAGATTTTCTTTTTCGCGATATTGAATTGCGTCGGCAGTACCAAAGCAAATATCTGAATAATATAAGACCACTTCCGGAGCCATATGAAATCCGATACAGTCGTTTACATATACAACAAGATTTCTAAACATTTTGTCAAAATCAATATTGTCTATAACGACACGCGGAATCCCATTCTCCAATAAAAATGTAATTGCCGAGTTTTTTTCATTCTTTTTGAGTTTTATCCCATGTTTGATCCGCTGTCTTGCAAACTCATGCAAACATGTCCCTATTGAACTTGAATATTGACTGCATAGACGCTTCAATATCTGATTATCATTATCATTAAGCCAGTGATATTTACTTGCGCCGAGAAAGGCATGACATCCTTCAAGAGCCGAATGTTTGTTGAAGTTCATTCAACACTTCCTCCTTATTTTCCGGACAGATAAATCTTGAAAAAGACATTCCATCCATCTTATTTACCCAGTATTCTTGATTTGGCCTTTTCTTGCTGTTGGGTGATTTTTTACATTCCAGAGCTGCCCATTTGTCATTATACAAAACTAAAAGGTCAGGTATTCCTTGAATATATCCTGAATCCAGTTTTATAACGATACAGTTTTTATACAGATTCTTTATTTCCTTGATTAGCCCGGACTGAAATTCTCTTTCCAGTTGTATGTTATTCATATCGGGTCTCCTTTCATGAAACATATAACAAACAAAGAACAAAAGAAAATGCAGTTTATTCTTCTCTCTTCATAAAAGGGGATGTTTTTCTTGCGAGAAAAACGAAAACACTAAGTAAAAAGCATTTTGGTCAATTACCCACTTTTTCTTTATTTATTCTATATATTTATTATTATTTTTTCTCATATATAAATAAATAGTATGAAAAAGTGGGTTTTTGACCAAAATATAGTATGTTTTCATGGAATTTAGAATATTTTTGCATTCACAAGCCGAACAATGTTAATTTCGGTGTTTTTTATCTTCCTCCTCATAATCGATCCCGCCGCCAATCTTGTTGAACCATTTCCTGTATAAAAGAACATGGTCATATAGAAAATCCACAATTGTTTCTCCTATACACGCAAACAAACAAAACACCCCTACTAAAATAATCATCGACAACAAACAAGTAACGTCGTTCATGTTATTCCTCCATTATCTCAATATCAGTCAGAACATAATCCCATGATGTTCCGTAGTGCGTGATACCCCATAAGTAAACTCCGAGTTCATCGTTATAGTATACGATCTCGTCGGTATATTCTCTGAGAATCTCAGCGCCAAATTCCGAAATGATGAAATACTGAAAAATGTCATAGGGATTTCCTTCGGAATCATACTCATGACCACTAACAAGATCCCATTCTCCAAAACCAATAATACTATTGTTGAGTACCAGATTAAAAGCCTTCGACAGAGTGCCATAATCGACCCTATGGTTTTGAATACCGTAATCTGATACTTTGTTTCCCAAAAAACAGTTGCCATAAATACTTGAAATTGCCATATAAAATTCCTCCTTATTTGTATAGAGCTATGCCCGATGTACCAGACAGGAATCGAACCTGCAACCGATCGGTTATGAGCCGACTGCTCTGACCAATTGAGCTACTGGTACAAGTGCTGCATCGGATACAGTAATGGTTTCCCAGTTCATCACCGACGCAGTCTTTCTTTACTGATGTTTTCTTGCTGATCTTCTCATTTCATAAGTTGATTCACTCTATTTTGAATAACAGAGTAGTTATATCCTGCTTCCGAAAGCCTATTACGTCTTTCTTCGCCACTGCCCCATTTTCCCTCAATCACCTCACGAGCCACCGTATCGACAGATTTATGAGCCATCATCGTGTTCACCAAAAGCTGCACGGTAGTATAATCATATCCCGCTGCAGCAAGTTTTCTCTTCCTTTCTTCGCCACTGCCCCATTTCCCGGCAATTACTTCTTTTGCAATCGCTTCTGTTGATTTTGACTGCTGTCTGGGCCCAAGCAGTTTCTCGTTTACTTTATTCTGCACGGCCGTATAGTCATATCCTGCGTTTGTCAGACGGTTTTTTCTGCTATCACCTGCCCCCCATTTTCCGGCAATTACCTCGTTAGCAAGATCTTCGACTGTTTTCATTTTAGACGATTCAATGTTTGATACAGATGCCCCTGCCCAATTCGGACGGAAAAAGGAATATACGCTGCTATTATTCAAATTGACCGTTTTACGCCTAAAGGTTGATGTTTCAGCCCAATTCTTTTCTGCACCATCCACATTTCCTTCAAGGGTGGTAAGAAGATCTCCTTCTACCTTTTCCACAATGCCCACATGACTTGCTGAATATTTATCTATCGGGGACAAATCGTTATATCTATACATAATGAAGTCGCCTGACTGAGGAACTTTACTTCCTTTCAAAAAGAACGTTCCATATTTGCCATCGCCTTCTCTCGCTTCATCTGATGCAAAAGAATGCACACCGCCGGTATATTTTCCAATAAAGCCGCAGTCATTCATAATTGCTGAAATAGCAAAAGCGCACCAGTCGTATACCTTATTAAGCCCCAATTTTGTTATGCAAATATAATGCCCGTTTTTACCAATATAACTTCTTGCGGTACGAAGGAACTTATTCTTGTCGGTCAGATCATTTTGCTCATCGACGGATTCCATCATAGGGGCATCATCCATATAATAATTCATGTCAATATAGCCGGAAACCCCTTTGATGCTCCCTGCTTTTCCTACTTTATACTGCCAAATCATACAGTTGCAGTATGGCTTTGAGCTTTCCCACTGTGCAAGCCACAAATTGACTTTTCCGACAATTTCTTCCTTGTAAAGATAATTCTCAAGCCAATTTGGATTTGTATAAATGCCGGATGCATATCCCGCATTTTCCATCGTGCTAATAAATGCTTTGGCTACATCAGTACAAGCTCTTTTTCCTGCCAATGCACAGCTTTGTTCTTCCATGTCAATAAATACAGGAAGTTCAAAACTTTTCCCTTTTATACATTCAAGACAATACTTTGCTTCTTTGATTGCCTGTTCTTTTGTTTTGGCATAGGAATAATGATAAGCTCCAACAGGAATTCCAAGGTTTTTGAACCCGCTGTAATTACGTTCAAACTGATCATCTTTTTGATTATCTTCCCATCCAAAAGAGGAACGAATGATAACAAACTGCACCTGATTTCTGTCTATCTTGGAAAAATCGATACTTCCCTGAGCGTACGATACATCAATTCCGTTTTTCATTATATAAACCACCTTTCGAATATAAAGAGGAAGAGCCTTTTGGACTCCTCCTCCTATCGTTACATTACTGATCGTCAAGTCTTGCAGTATGTCAACTTTACCATCTGTTCTCCTCAATGC